>JADLHR010000047.1 GCA_020848665.1 Anaerolineae bacterium | reverse complement strand
TGCTCAAAGCGCAGCCGCACGCCCTCGACTTCGTAACCCTGGTAGACCGACGGGTAGTTGAACGCGACGGTGCCATTCACCGAGTCTTCGACCGGCGAGGTGAAAATCTCGCCGTCGGGAAAATTCAACTGCCCGTCGCAGTTGACCCAGGGGCGCCCGTCGTACTCAAAGCTCAGGTCGATGCCGGGACCGCGCACCTCGACGTGTGATTTGCCCTTCAGCCACTCGACCAGACGGTCCTGCATCTCGCGAAAGCCTTGCCAATAGGCGACCGGGTCTGGCTGATCCAGCCCGCACGCTGCGTAGACAAACTCACGATAAGCGCGCAGACCCATCTCGGCGGTCTGGGCAAGGGCCTGCGTCGGCCACGCGCAGACGGTCCAGCGCAGCTTGCCCTGGGCGTAGCGGTCGAGATAGGTCTCGCCGAAGGGTTGGGTGGTGCGGCGATAGCGCGCCAGCCGCGCCGGGTCCACGCCCGACAGCGCCTTGGTGTTGGCGGGCGCCTTGACGAAGAACAGCGCGTCGGAAGCGTTAACCCAGTGCATCACGGTCGAGTCGAGGTGATCAAGCTGCGCGTCGTTTGCCTCGCGCAGGAGCAGCTCAAAATAGGGCGTGTAATCGGGTGAGATCGGGGCGGCGGCCTGCACGTTTGGGAAGCCGCCCCGCGCCAGCACCGCCGCGACCAGCGCCTCGATCAGCGGCCCGGCGGTCTCGATGTTGCCGGCGATCGTCACCATCTCGCCGGGCTGGACCGGGCTGGAATACGCGGTCAGAATGTGCGCCAGTTCAGAAGCAAAGCGTTCAATCATTGGGTGGGCGGCTTCTCCTTCGGCAGGGCCAGCGCGGCCCAGGATTAACGGTTGTTCCGCACTATACCACGAGAGAGAGGGGGGCGCTACGCGGCCATCCGGCGCGAGTGGCTGGTCCCGATCTGAGCGTGCCTTGTGCGGCGCGAGACAACGCCCCACAGCCCTGCCATCAGCACCGCGCCCACGCCGACAAACAGCACGCTCGCTTCCGGGCTGACCCGGTCCAGCAGGATGCCCTGCACCCAGGGGATGACTCCGCCGCCGATGCCGCCCATGATCGCCGCGACGCTGGCCGCCCTGCCCGGCGCTTCCCGGAACAGCGTCGTCAGGATAACGATGATTGTCGGGTAAACCGGCCCGAAGCCGAAGCCCGCGATCAGCACCGCCACGATCGATAGCGCCGCGCTGCCGGTCGAGACGGCGAGCAGGCCGCCGCCCACCGCCGAAATCAGTACTGCGAACCACAACACCTGCGTTGAGGTCATGCGCCCGCCGATCAGGGCGATCACCATCCGACTCGCCGTCAGCGCCAGCCAGAAGCCAGAGGTTGCCAGCGCCGCCGTGCTGGGGCTGAGCGTCGTCGTGCGTTCCAGATAGGGCTGCGCCCATCCACCCACGCCGATCTCGATCCCGACATAGACCATCATCACCGTCCCGAACAACCACAGCAGCGGCTGCCGGTAGCTGAACCTGGCGTGCGCCTCGCCGGAAGCCGGAGCCTCGCGCCGCGCGCGCCCGCGTGGCAGCCGGTAGACGAACGGCAGCGTCGCCAACATCAGCCCACCGCCGATCCACACCGCAGGCAGCGCCGAGTCCCACAGCTCCAGGCTCAGGCCCGCGACCGCCGGGCTGACAACCGCGCCAACTCCGAAGAAAACGTGCAGCAGGTTCATGACGTTGACGCGCGCGGCGTACAGCTCCGCGATCAGGACGTTGTGACCGATGTCGAGCGTGCCGAAGCCGAGGCCCCAGATCAGGCTGAAGGACAGCGTCAATGTCAGGGCCGGGCTAAGCGAGATGCCGAAGGCGCTCAACCCCAACAGCACCGCACCGGCGATCAACACCGGACGCTGACCGTAACGATCGCTGACCATCCCCGCGACCGCCTGGGCCGGCAGCCCGCCAAGAAACGTGAGCAGAAACACCGCGCCAACCGCCGACAGCGCCGCGCTGTTCTGCTCGGCCAGGTCGTTCATCGCCGGGCCGAGCACCGCAGCCAGCCAGCCGAGCGCGAAAAAAGAGAGGCACGACACGATCAGGATGATGCGTTTTGACACGATAGCCCGTCCTTCGGAGCGGCGCTGCGCTGGTGCGGCAGCCACTTGATACCGTCACTCGTACAACCTGTCAACTCGCGGCATGAGCAACAAAAAGGCCCCGGTGAACAGACCGGAGCCGCTGATGCCCCCAAGGAGATTCGAACTCCTGTCTTGGCCTTGAAAGGGCCACGTCCTGGTCCTCTAGACGATGGGGGCTGAGTGACGCGCGATTCTACCATGCAGCGCGTCCTCGCGTCAAGGCTGATTCGCCTGAAGAAAAGGCGTTCCGGTTCCGATTCTGTATACTCTGGACTGGACCACCTGGATCAGCGAAAGCCTGCGCACACGGCTCCCGGCGCCGGCGTGAAGCGGCAAGCGCCAGCGCGGATTTTGCTGCGCTGCCGCTGGAGGAAAGCCAATGTCGTCACAGTTCTCCTGGGCCATCCTGCAAAGCGGGCAGTTGCCGCTCCAGCCGGACGGCAGCGTGCGGACGGAGCTTGAGCATCGCTGCACGACGACGCTGATCTGGCCGGCAGGCGCGCCGCCCCAGGCTAATAACACGCTGATGATCGATCCATGCTTCACCTCGGCGGGGTACCTCCAGGCGGTGCAGACGCTCGATCAGCTTGGCGCGTCGATTGAGGACATTGGCGCCGTGTTCGTGACGCACCTGCACGCCGATCATCTGCTCCGCCTGCCGGAGAGCGTGCCGTCGCCGCGCTTCCGCCCCTTCCGGACGGTCGCGCGGGGTGAAGTGTTCGCGGCGATCGGGGCGGAAGCCAGCCCCGGCCACCACCCCTCGCAGGAAACTCTGCATTTCGAGGACACCGAGGGGAAGCGCGTCTGGGTGGCTGGCGATGCAGTGCTGGGCGCGGCGTGGCTCAGAGAATGGGCCTACTTCTGGCCGAACGGCTATGGGCCGCTTCAGATTGTCGAGACGTGGCGCAGTATCGCGCGCATCGTGTCGCAGGCAGATGTGATCGTGCCCGGTCACGATGCCCCGCTGCCGGTCACGGTTGAGCTGGTGCAGCATCTGCTGGAGACGTTTCCGCAGGCGAATTATGCCAGCCGCTGCCCCGACGTGCCCGCCACGCTCCAAACCCGGCTTGATCACCTGCGCAGCGGAAGGGCGCCCCGCGACGCGCACCGGCCGGGCGGCTAGAGGCTGTTATGCACTTCGTGGTCTGGTTTCCAGGCCATCCCCCCCATCCTTCCGACCTCCGGTCGGTTCCTTCCCCCGGAACGAGGGAAGGAAAAAAACAGGGCGGTCTCCCCTTCCCTCATTTTGGGGGCAAGGGGCCGGGGGATGGGGGACTTTACCCGGTGCACAAGTGCATAACACGCTCTAGCACGATCTGCCCCCGGCTCGCTGAGCGCGCCGTCAGCCCGAAGCGGCGTCCAGGATCATCGCCAGATCGCCGATGGTGTCCCCCGCGTATTCTTCGGGGACAGCCCCCTCGACGCTGCAATTAGCTTCCTCGTAGGGGGCGGGCAAGCCCGGTCCGTTGTTGTGTCGCTGTGTGCATAGAAACGGGCGGACCTCGGTCCGCCCTCCGGTCCTTATATCGGCGCGCGCTTAATCGCCGCCCATGATCGCCGCCTCGTCCACCTTCGGCATACGCGCCTGCGCCGCGCGGACGGCTTCGACCGGGTACTCGTAATCTTCGAGCTTGCCCTCGAAGAACGCGTCATACGAAGCCATGTCAAAATGGCCGTGCCCGCTCAGGTTGAACAGGATCACGCGCTCCTGGCCGGCTTCCCTGGCCTCAAGCGCCTCGTCCATCGCGGCGCGGATGGCGTGCGCGCTCTCCGGCGCAGGGACAATCCCCTCGGCGCGGGTGAACTCGACTGCCGCCGCGAAAATCGCGTTCTGGTGATACGCCTGCGCCTCGACGATCCCTTCGTCATGCAGCAGCGACATGATCGGCGCCATGCCGTGATAGCGCAGCCCCCCGGCGTGGATGCCGGGCGGCATGAAGTCGTGGCCGAGCGTGTGCATCTTGATCAGCGGCGTCATTCCGACTGTGTCGCCGAAATCGTAGGTGTAGACGCCGCGCGTCATGCTGGGGCAGGCGGCTGGCTCGGCGGCCAGGAAACGCGTCGCCAGGCCCTTCGCGCGCGCCTCGCGCACGAAGGGGATGATCAGCCCGGCCATGTTGCTGCCGCCGCCCGCGCAGCCGATCACCACGTCGGGATAGTCGTCCGCCTGCGCCATCTGAAGCAGCGTCTCCTCGCCGACAACAGTTTGGTGCAGCAGGACGTGGTTCAGCACGCTGCCGAGCGAGTATTTGATCTGGCCGCCGCTGGTTGCCGCACGCTCGACCGCCTCGCTGATCGCGATTCCCAGGCTGCCCATGTTGTCGGGATTCTGCGCCAGGATCGAGCGCCCCGCCTGGGTGAGGTCGGTCGGGCTGGCGTGGACGGTCGCGCCATACGCCTGCATCATGCTGCGACGAAACGGTTTCTGGTGATAGCTGACTTTCACCATGAAAACTTCGATCTCGACGCCGAAGAACGCGCCCGCCATCGCCAGGGAGGACCCCCACTGGCCCGCGCCGGTCTCGGTCGCGATCTTGCGCACACCCTCCTCGCGGTTGTAGAAGACCTGCGCGACGGCGGTGTTCGGCTTGTGGCTGCCGACCGGGCTGGCGCCTTCGTACTTGTAATAGATGCGGGCGGGCGTATCGAGCGCCTGTTCCAGGCGGCGTGCGCGATAGAGCGGGCTGGGTCGCCACTGGGCGTAGACGCGGCGCACCGGGTCGGGAATCTCGATATACCGCTCGGCGCTGACTTCCTGCATGATCAGCGCCATCGGGAACAGTGGCGCGAGGTCGTCTGGCCCGATTGGTTGCTGCGTGCCCGGATGCAGCACCGGCGACAGCGGGCGCGGCAGATCCGGCACGATGTTGTACCATGCGCGCGGCATCTCGGACTCGTCGAGCACGTACTTGGTGTGCAGCTTGTCGACCATGATGAACTCCTCTGCGTAGACCAATGAGCGGGTGAGTGTCGCGCCGGGGCAGGGGAATCAAAACGCCCGTCCCCTTGGCGTTCAGGGACGAGCGTGATCAGCCCGTGGTGCCACCCTGATTAGCCCGGCCCACGCTCGGCGCGCCGGACTCACTCATTGCGCTGGATAACGGGAGCGA
>JADLHR010000046.1 GCA_020848665.1 Anaerolineae bacterium | reverse complement strand
GTCGAGTTCGAGGGCGTCACGATCCAGGCGCGCGACGGCCGGCGCTATCGCGGGACGGTTGTCCCGGTCAGGGCGAGCGTGCATATTCATCGCGGCGCGGGTGATGAGCCGCGCAAGCAGGACACGATGGAAGCGCGCATCGACGAGCGCGTCAGCAGCGCCGCCGACGTGCGCGCGCTCGGTATCGAAGTCGGCGATTTCGTGTTTCTCGACCCGCGCATCGAGGTGACCGCCAGCGGCTTCATCCGCTCGCGCCACCTGGACGACAAGGCGAGCGTTGCCTGCATCTACGGCGCGTTCCGCGCGCTGCGCGACGCGGGCCTGCGCCCGGCGCAGACGGTGACGACCGTTATCGCCAATTACGAAGAAGTCGGGCATGGCGCGGCGGCGGGATTCCCGCCGGACCTGCGCGAGCTGGTGGCGGTCGATATGGCGGCGGTCGGCGAAGGACAGAACAGCGACGAGTTCAGCGCGGGGATCTGCGTCGCGGATGGCGGCGGCCCGTACCATGTTGAATTGACTGCCCGGCTGCGTGCGCTGGCCGAGCAGCACGCGATTCCGTACCGAGCCGATATTTACCCGTACTATGGCTCAGACGGCGAAGCGTACTGGCGGGCTGGTGGGGCGGCGCAGGTTGCGCTGGTCGGGCCGGGGGTGGACGCCTCGCACGCCTACGAGCGAACGCACACCGACAGCCTGCTGCACACGACGCATCTGCTGGCGCGTTATCTGCTGTCGTGAGATAGCAACCGGGAAAAACTGGGGAGCCGGAGGAGAAACGAACACATGGCTTTGCGCGGCATCATCTTCGACATGGGCGGGACGCTGCTGCATTTTTCACCGCCCGGCCAGGGCTGGGAAGCGATGGAGCGGCTCGGCGCCCAGGGGGTGTACTATTATCTGCGCGAGCTGGGCTACGACCTGCCGCCCGAAGAAGATGCGCTCGACGACGCCTGGCCGGTCGCGCGGGGCATGTGGCAATCGATCAACGAAGATGACGTGTCACGCATCAAACTGGGTTATCAGGTGAACGAATTGGCGCGGCGCTGGGGGGTGAGCGATCTGGAGCCGGAGCAGCTTGAGGCGCTGGCTGCCGCGTACATGGAAGGCATCCGGGCGATTGTCTCTCCGCTCGAAGGCGCGGTCGAGACGCTGGAAGCTCTGCGCGAGCGTGACCTGCGGATCGGGCTGATCTCGAACACGCTGTGGGAAGGGCGCTACCATCGCAGCGACCTCGACCGCTGGGGCCTGACGCCCTACCTCGAAGTCCTGGTCTTTTCCGCCGATGTAGAGGCGTGGAAGCCGTATGGGGCCGTCTTCCGCCACGCGCTGGAGGCGCTGGACCTCAGGCCGGAGGAAGCGGTGTACGTGGGCGACAGCCTGTATTTCGACGTGTATGGCGCGCAGCAGGCCGGGCTGCGCGGGGTGTGGATCGAGCAGGAGCGGAGTGACCTGCCCGACGGGCTGGACGTGACGCCCGACGCCACAATCCGCACGCTGCCGGAGCTGATCCCCCTGGTAGATAGCTGGCGCGGCGATGGAGCCGGGCGATCATGACCGGCCCGGCGCGCTCTTCCGATTCGCTCGACGATCTGCCGGGGATGGAGCGGCGTCCCGCGCCTATCAGGCGCCGTCGCGTCCCGATCTGGCTGCTTATCCTGGTCGGCGCGCTGGTGATCGGGCTTGGCGCGGGCGCGATGTACCTGATGCTGCCGCTCGACGCGCCGCTGCCCGCCGACGTTGGCGCGCGCTACGAGAGGCTGGAGCGCGGCACGACCGCGCAGGGCTTCCCGCGCCTGGGACGCGCCGACGCGCCGGTTGTGATCGAGGACTTTTCGAGCTACGCCTGCCCGCACTGCGGGACGTTTTTCGACGACGAGCTGCCCCGCCTGTTCGAGGCGATCGCCGCCGGGCGCGCGCAGTTCGTGCTGATCCCGGTGCCGTTCGGGCGTGGCGGACCAACCGCGACCCGCGCTGCGTTGTGCGCCGGGGAGCAGGGCAAGTTCTGGGAGATGAACGATACGCTCTTTTCATGGCAGGGGCGCTTCGTCGGCTCGACCTTTCACGAGCGCCGCGTGACGATGGCTGCCGACGCGCTGGGGCTGGACCACAGCGCCTTCACCGCGTGCATGGATGGCGGTGCGGTCCGCGCCGTGATCGACCGCGCGCGCGACGAGTTCGACCGGCGTGGGCTGCGCGGCACGCCCTCGGTGTTTCTTGATGGCAAGCGCATCCGCGACTACGCCGAACTGGATGCTGTTTCCGCCCCGGAAAGTGGTGGCTCCGCATGAACCTGACCCATCCGATCATCGTTGACGCGCACCAGGATATCGCGTGGAACTATTTCAACAATGGGCGCGACTATCTACAGAGCGCCTGGCGCAAACGCCGCCGCGAGGTGATTGACCCGGTCTTTGTGCAGCGGTACGGGCGCTGCATGAACGGCCTGCCCGAAGCGATTCTGGGCCGCGTCGCAATTGTCTGTGGCACGATCTTTGTCTCACCGATGGCGTCCAAAATGTACCCCGACGAAAAAATCCTGTATGAGACGCCGCAGGAAGCCTACGAGCAGGGCATCCGCCAGCTTGAGTACTACGAGCGGCTGGCGACCGACAGCGAGCGCATCTGCCTCGTCCTGACGCAAGCCGATCTCAACGCCGTGCTGGCGACCTGGGACGAAGGCAAGGGAGTACCCGATCATCGCCTGGGTATTGTGGTGCTGATGGAAGGTGCGGACCCGATCCTCTCGCCGGAGCAGGTCGAGGAATGGCACGCGCGCGGGCTGCGCGTCGTCGGCCCGGCGTGGACCGCGACACGCTACAGCGGCGGGACGAAAGCTGTCGGGCCGCTGACTAACCTGGGCCGCGCGCTGCTCGACACGATGGCCGGGCTGCGGATGGTGCTCGACCTGTCGCATATGGCGCCAGAGGCCGCGCGCGAGGCGCTCGACCGCTATGATGGCCCGCTGTTCGCCGGGCATGCCAACCCGCTGCGCTTCAGCCCGGACCGGCCCGATCGCAACCTGAGCGACGACATCATCCGGGGGATCGCGGAGCATGATGGCGCAGTCGGTATCCTGCCCTACAACCTGTTTCTGTTGGAGAACTGGCGCCTGGGTGACCGGCGTGACGCGGCGCGCATGGAAAACGTCATCACTGCGATCGATTACGTCTGCCAGGTGACGGGCAGCGCGCGCCATGTTGGAATCGGCAGCGACTTCGACGGTGGCTTCGGCAGCGAGTCAACGCCGGTTGGTTTCGAGACGGTGGCCGACCTGTGGGAGATCGGGCCGGCGCTGGCCGCGCGCGGCTATCAGCCCGACGACGTGGCCGCGATTCTGGGGGGCAATATGCTGCGCGTGCTGCGCGCCGGGCTGCCCGACGCCTGACCGCCGGACGGGTGACGATCGATGGAACGCTCCAACGAAACGAGCATTATCATCGGCGCACTGGGCGTCGTGGTCACGCTGATGGGGCTGTTTCCGGGGATCATCGGCCTGGACGCGGCGCCGGGGATCGGCGTGCTCCAGGTCGTCGTGATCCTGGCCGGATTCAGCCTGCTCTTTCTCGGCGCGTATATGTTCGTCTACCAGGCGTTCTATCGAGGTACCCGGCGCACGCTCGCGCAGGATGTCGGAATCCGCCTGACGCTGACCGGGCTGGTGATCGCTGCCGCCGCCGGGCTGGCCGACGTGTTCGGTTTCGGGAGCCACCCCCCCACGCCTACCACGCGCCCGCTGCTTGGCGAGCTTCAGGCGATGGCGTTCGTCGGCGGGTTCCTGGTGGCGTCGGCGGGCGTGGTGATCTACGCGCTGTTTGGCCCGCCCGCCGAACCAGAAGACTCGTCCGGCGAGGACTCGCTGCCCCTGGGCACGATCGGCTGAGCAGTTCGCGCCCGCTTTCGCGTTTGATTGTGACAATTTGCATTAACGCAAAGCTTTTTCCCGCGCACTTCGCTTATGATACGGTTGAGAGCGCCGCCCATCCCTGGCCTGCGCGCTTTCTCCGCGTGTTCTTCCGCTTCGCAGCTCCCGCGCGGTGCGCGCCAGGGTAAGGCGTTCGGCGCGTCTGACGATGCTTCCGACGACGCTTCCGACGCTCATATTCTTACGCTGCTCACCTTTAGGGGGACCAAAAAATGAAGAAAGTGGCTTTTCTGTTCGTCGCCGTATTCGTCACCGCAGCCCTGGTAGTTCCCAGCGCCACGTCGTTTGTCGCGGCGCAGGACGGCTCGGAAGCCGTGTGGACGCAGGACTACATCACCAGCGTGCCGCCGATCCTCATGCGTGACCCTCTGCTGGAGATGTTCGGGCAGACGGCGGCCCCCATCCCGTACACCTATGAAGAAGCGGTCAAGCTCTCCGGCCACTCCTGCGGCGCGGTCGCCGGAGCCTGGACCATTACGCGCAAGGCGCTAGCGGCGCTGTACCCGGATGAGGTCCCGGTGCGCGGCCAGATCACGATTCAGGCGCCTGGCGCCGAAGATGAATGGCATGTCGGCGTGTTTGGCGAGGTGATCACCTACGTCACCGGCGCGGCCCCCAAGACCGGCTTCAGTGGGGCGGAGTTCGGGCAGGCGGACCAGGTGTT
>JADLHR010000045.1 GCA_020848665.1 Anaerolineae bacterium | reverse complement strand
TCGTGTAAGATAATGAGGGTACGCGCGGGCATGGTGTAGTGGTAACACAACAGCCTTCCAAGCTGTTGTCACGGGTTCGAATCCCGTTGCCCGCTTGCCACAAATGCCCAGGCCGCCTGGGCATTTTGCGCATCACACCGCACTCGCTCGCAGCGCGGGCCTATAGCTCAGCGGTTAGAGCAGCCGGCTCATAACCGGTCGGTCGCAGGTTCGAATCCTGCTAGGCCCACTCCAACCTTCACCGCACGCCGAAAGAAGCCAATTGCCCGACGGAATTGTCTTCTTTCTGTTTTCTGGGCCGGAGCGTTTCATCAGCCCGCTGGGGCAGAGAGCGAGGTGGCGACATGGCACGGCTGACCCGCCCGCGCGACGATGGCACGGCCTATGTCGTGGACGATGATCAGATTCGCCACGACGCGGACGGATACTCCGGCGCGGCAATCGAGCGGCTGGCGCGGTTCGAGAACGCTCAGGCGGACCTGCTCGCCCATCAAGAAACGATCGCGCTGGAGATGGACCGGCTACGCGACGAAGGGAAACAGAAGTCCGTGCGCTTCAGAGAGCTGCTCGGACAGAAGATGATCAACAGCACGCTGATCGCGCTGCTGGAACGCTACGACCTGCGCTGAACGCCCGCGCGCCCAGCCCGGCTACTCGCCGCGCGTCAGGCGGTATTCCTGCTTGTAGCCGAAGCGGCGCTCGTTGTCCAGCCAGCGCAGCCAGGTCGGGCGCAGGACGTAAAACACGCTGTTCTCGATCAGGTCCATAAACTGATCTTTGACGAACGGGAACTTCGCGCTGTAGATGCGCAGCGCGTGGCGGCGTTCCTCGTCGTCGGTGACGGCCTGCGCATCGCCCGCGATCTGCACGCCCTTGATCCCGGCCCAGTCCCATGTCGGCGCGTAGATCGCGGCAGAGACATCGTTCCAGCCGGCGATATTGACGCTGTGGCGGCTGTCCGGGCTGGACACCCAGTACAGGTTCAGCGCCTCGTCGCTGGCGAAAAAGAGCGGCGCGACCTGAGGACGCCCGTCCTGGTCCCCGGCGGTGGCGAGCGCCATCGTGGACTGGCTCGCCAGGAAGGCGCTCAGAGCCGGGCGCAGGTCGTCCGGCAGCAGCGGCAGCGGCTCCCGCTCGCTCATGATCGTTTCCCTCGCAGCCCCAGCCATTCGAAGGTGAGCGCGTTATCGATCCCCAGGCGCAGCAAGATACGCCCGACCGTCTCGTTCACAATATCGTCCAGCGTTTCGGGATGGCTGTAGAAGCCGGGCACCGGCGGCAGGATCACCGCGCCCTGTTCCGCCGCCTGAACCATCAGGCGCAGGTGGCCCAGGTGCAGCGGCGTCTCGCGCACGACCAGCACCAGCGGTCGCCCTTCTTTGAGCGTCACGTCCGCCGCGCGTACCAGCAGATCGCTGGCGTAGCTGTGCGCCACCGCCGACAGGCTCTTGATGCTGCATGGCACGATCACCATGCCGCGCGTGATGAACGAGCCGCTGGCGATGCTCGCGCCGATGTTTTCTGGCCGGTGGACGACATCCGCCAGCGACTCAACCTGGCTGATCGACCACGACGTTTCCTGCGCGATCGTGATCCGCGCCGAGGCGGTCAGGACGAGGTGCGTCTCAATTGCCGGGTCCTGGCGCAGCGTTTCGAGCAGGCGAATGCCGTAGATCACGCCGCTCGCGCCGGAAATGCCGACGACGACGCGTTGGGGAATCTGGGTCACATTTGCGCTCTCACGGTGGGAGCAGGGCGGCGGCGCGCTCGAACAGTCCGGCTCATTCGACGCCGATCATGACGTTCGACGCCTTGATCACGGCGTAGGCTTCCTGTCCCACGCGCAGATTCAGGCTCTCAGCCGACGACACGGTAATGATCGATACGATCTCGATGCCGCCGGGCAGCTCGATCACGACTTCGCTGTTGACCGCGCCGGGAGTGATCCGCTTGATCGTCCCTTTGAGCTGGTTGCGCGCGCTGAGCTTCATGGCTCTGTCTCCTGAACTGGTGGATGACCAGGCACACCCTCATAGTAGCACTGATTCGTCAAACGACGGCGGGCCGCGTCCCCCAGTGGACTGCCATCGTGCCCAGCATGAAGCGCCGGAAGCCCACCTCGACCAGCCCGGCGGCGCGCATCAGGTCCGCCAGTTCCTCGGCGCTCTTGAAGCCGAGCGTGCTTTCCGGCAGATAGCGATAGGCGTCTGCCTGCCCGGACACGACCCGTCCCAGCGCCGGGATAATGGTGCGCAGATGGACCTGGATCAGCGGGCGCAGAATCCCATTTGGCGGTGGCGTGGTGTCGAGCGTGACCAGGCGCCCGCCCGGCCTGAGGACGCGCATCTGCTCGCGCAGCGCGCCGGGGATGTCGGTCACATTGCGAAACAGGTAGCCGCTGGTCACGGCGTCAAACGCCTCGTCCGCGTAGGGCAGGCGCAGCGTATCGGCGGCCTGCCACGCCAGCGCGTCCGCCCCGGCGCGCCGCTGCCCGACGCGCATCATCGGCAGGGCGAAATCCGCCGCGACGACGCGCAGATCCGGCGTCTGGCGCCGTGCTTCCAGCGCGATGTCGCCAGTGCCGGTGGCGATATCCAGCAGCCAGCCACCGCGTGGCAGGCGCGCCTGCTGCACGACGAACCGGCGCCAGCGCTGATCCTGCCCGAAGGTCATCAGGCGGTTCATCAGGTCATAGCGCGCCGCGATGCGCCCAAACATCTCCTGCACGTAGCGGGCGTGCTCGGTTGAGGAAGAAGGCTGCTGCGCCGTCACGTCGGGATCAACCTCGCTTCTCACCCGGCGCGTTCCGGCGGCCAGGTGCCCATAATCTGCCGCAGAATAGCGAATTCGCCAATATGATACGCATTGTGATCGGCAACCAGCAGCGCCTCGCGCAGCAGCGTGTACCCCGGCGCGTGTGGCAGGCCATCAGTCAGGCTGTTGGCCGGGTCAGCGACCAGCGCCTGCATCGCTTCCAGGTCGCGCCGGATGGCGTTGATCGTCGCGGTCCAGCGGGCGGGGCCAGCTGAGTCGTCCGGGGCAGGCCAATGCCCCTCCGGCCAGGAAGGAGACACCCACTCCGGATCGCGCGTGAATTCGAGAATGTCCTGCTGCGTGATGCGAATGTGTTCCAGCAGTTGCCAGGGCGAATAGGACACGTTCGGCGCGCGGTCATTGATCCGGTCCAGCGGAAAATCGGCAACCGCGTCGTCAAACGGCATGTGCGCGTTGCCGCCGCGCAGCAGCGCGAGCACCTGCTCGCGGGATACGCTGTCGATGTTGATGCTCATGCGATCCCCTTCCGCCGGAATATTCCGGCTGCCTCGCCAGCAGCGCAGCTAATTCTCATCCGCCAGCCGCCAGCGCCCGACGATCCGTTCCAGCACATCGACCACCAGATACAGCACCAGTCCCAACAACGACATCGCCAGGATTCCGGCGTACATCTGGTCAAAGCGCAGCCGCTGCCAGGTGAGCGTCATGATGTAGTAGCCCAGCCCCTCGCGCGTCGAGTACTGCTCCGCGATGAACAGCACCGCGATCGCCGTGCCGACTGAGACGCGCAGCGCGGTCAGCACCGCCGGCAGCGACGCCGGAAGGTAGACGTAGCGGAACAGCGCGCGCCGTCCCGCGCCCAGCGAGCGCACCGACTGGATCAGCTCCGGGCGCAGGCTGGCGGCTTCGTCACGCACGACAACCAGAATCTGGAAGAACAGGATCAGCGCGATCAGAAACACCTTCGAGGTCTCGCCGATGCCCATGATCACCAGGATAATCGGCAGAAAAACGACCTTCGGGATCGGGTGCACCAGCGCGATCAGCGGCGAGAAGATGCGGTTGAGCACGCGAATCTGCCCCAGGCCCAGGCCGATCGGCGTCGCCAGCAGCACGGCGGCGGCGATCGCGCTCAGTACGCGGCGCGCGCTGACCAGCGTGTGATCCCACAAGTCGCCCTGCATCTCCTCGACGAAGACCGGGAGCACCTGCCAGGGATAGGGCATGATCTCGCGGTTGAGCGCGGCAGCCAGCGCGATCCAGCACAGCACGAAGATGCCGATCGCCAGCCCCAGGTTCAGCAGGCTGCGCCCGATCTGGCGCAGCGCCAACTGGCCGGGGCGCGGCGTGGGTAGCGCCGCGTCGGGCCGGGTGGTCGTCAGACCGTCAGGCCCAGAAGGGTGCGTAATTGGTTGCATCGGTCCAGAAATATCCCCGTGCTGCGAAAGCTCGGCGCGCCCGACTCCGGGTTTGGGACGACGACCGGCGCGGTGTTCGGCGGCTGGCCGAGCACGAGAATCTGCCGGCCCAGGATCGCCGCTTCCTCGATAGCGTGCGTGACGATGATGCTCGTCAGCCTGATCTCGCGCTGAAGCTGCAAGATCAGGTTTTGCAGATCTTCGCGCGTCGGCGCGTCGAGGCTGCTGAACGGCTCGTCCATCAGCAGCAGATCCGGCTGAAGCGCGAGCGTCCGCGCGATGGCGGTGCGCTGGCGCTGGCCGCCGGAGATCGCGCCGGGATAGCGGCTGCGCTGCTCCTCGATATTGAGGCGGCGCAGCCAGCCTTCGACCACCTCACGGGCAGCGCGGCGGCCCAGCACCTTCTCGGCGCGCGGCGCATGCGTGCCATCCGGCCCGTAAAAGCGGCGCACGCGCAGCCCCAGCGCGACGTTGTCCTCAACCGTCGCCCAGGGCAGCAAGCCGTAATCCTGCAAGATCAGGCCGGTTTCCGGGCGCGGGCGCTCGATACGCGTGCCGCCGACCGTGATCGTCCCGGTAGTCGTCCGGCGCAGCCCGGCGATCAGCGTCAGCAGCGTCGTCTTGCCGCAGCCCGACGGCCCAATGATCGACCACGATTCGCCTTCGCGCACCGTCCAGCTAAAGTCCTGGAAGATCGGCGTGCTGCGCGGGCCATAACGAAACGTGAGCCGGTCGAGCGTGACCATGACGCCCGGTTCGGAGGCAACTGCCGACATGCGTATTCCGCCTTATACACCGGTTTTTCGACGCTTGTGAGCGGTGTTCGCGTCCGGCAGACAAACCTCACCCCTTAACCCCCCGTCCCCTTTTCCCCTCTCCGTTTACGGAGAGGGGCCAGGGGTGAGGTTGCCTGAGGCGCGAACGTGTTTCACTCTACCGAACAGGCACAGACGAGCCAGACTAGTCCAGCGACAACAGGTACGCGACCAGGTTGGCGAGGTCCGTTTCGCCCAGGCCGGTGTAGGCGGGCATGATACCCGCGTTGAAGCCCTCGACGATGTGCACGTCCGGCTCAACAATCGACTGCCTGGCGTACTCGACCGCGCTCAGCCCCTCGGCTTCTTCCCCGGCGCGATCTGCCAGCCCGCCCAGCGAGGGGCCGACCATCGCCGCGTCACCCTCGGTCGCGTGACAGCCGCCGCATCCCAGGCTGGTGAAAACTGCCGCGCCCGCCTCTGGATCACCAGCGGCTCCTTCGCCCGCGTCTTCGGGCGCGATGGCCTCGATAAAACTCGGATCGACCGTGTCCTCATAGGTCGGGTGGCTTTCGATGATCCCCTGCTCGTTCAGCCACTCGACCGTGTCTTCCCAGGCTTCAGGCTGCGTGATCTCGTAAGTCGGGAAGGGCGGAAGCTGGTAGCTGTCCTTGACGCTGTCCGGGACGTTGGTGTGCTCGATCCAGAGTTCACGGTAAGCTTCCGGGTCGGCGTTGATGTCCTCGGCGGCGCGCATCCACGCCCGCAGAAAGGCTTCGACCTTCTCCGGCTGCTCCTCGACGATCGCACGGCGGAAGCTCAGCACGCTCTGGCTGAAGCCGGTATCCACCAGCGCACGGTCGTCTTCGACCAGGTTCGCGCCACCCTCGATCGCCGCCTGGGCGAGCGGGTCCGGCAGGACCACGACCGGAAGCTGACCTTCCATCAGAAGCTGGTAGCGGACCGGAATATTCGGCTCTGGGCGCCAGGTGACCTC
>JADLHR010000044.1 GCA_020848665.1 Anaerolineae bacterium | reverse complement strand
TCCTCAACCGCCGCGACCATCACCTCGATCCAGCACTCGTTCTCGTAATCCGCCACTGGGCTGCGAGGCGGATCGCCGGGCACAGAAGCAGATGCGCTCAGGAAAGCGAACTGGCTGATAGATAGTGAAAGAATGATGACAACCGCGCGTACCCAGGGAAAAATCTTCGCCATAGTCGAGCGCTCCTGTGCATGGTCACCTGGCGAGGCAGGGACCAGGGGTAATTTACGGCGCGCCTATGCAGGTTGAATCCGGATAAGTGAGGTCAATGAATGAAAAACGCATAGACGCTACCTTAAGGGTATCACAGAACTTCGGTCAGCAAATCCGAATTTATTCCCAAAAATGTACTTACAGACAGTTCTTGACAATGTACATACAATTTTATGCGTCTTTATGCGCCAGCAAGGTGCGCGAAACCGGGGCGGGCTGATGCGCTCCGGCAACCGCCCAGCCTCCGGGCGATCAAACACGCGCTCCCGCCGCCGGCGCCCGAAGCGATTGCCAGCCGAATCAAATCCCTGTACACTGTGGAACAGGGTGGGGGTGCGGCGCTTGCGCTTTGGCCTTCAAGGGGGACTAGATGATAATTCGGGCCATCCACCACCGGGCGGCGGGGCGGCTCGCCGCTGCCTTCTGCCTGACGCTGCTGCTCGCCGCAATCGCGCTCCCCGCACCGGGCCGCGCCCTGGCTCAAGGCAGTGCGACCCATACCGTCCAGGCAGGCGAAAACCTGTTCCGCATCGCGCTGCGCTACAACCTGACCGTCGGCGCGCTCGCCGCCGCCAACGGAATTACCGATCCGACCCGTATCTACGCCGGGCAAGTGCTGACCATCCCGGACCCATCCGCCGCTTATCCCGTCGCTCAGCCGGTTTACCCCGTTGCCCAGCCAGCCCCGGCAGATACCGCCTGGACTGCGCCTGCCGCACCGGCTGTCATGCCCGGTGGAATCTATCATACCGTCCAGCGCGGTGAGAGCCTCGCCACGATCGCACGCGCTTATGGGCTGAGCTGGGTCGATCTCGTCGCCGCCAACAGTATCGTCAACGCCAACCGCATCTTCGCGGGGCAGCAGCTTCTGATCCCCGGCGCAGCCGCGCCGCTGCCGGTCGCCGCTGCGCCCGCGCCCGTCAGCCCGGCTCCCGCTGCGACCGGCATCCAGCGCACGCACGTCGTCCAGCCCGGCGAGCACCTGTCAGCCATCGCGCGGCTGTACGGGCTGACCTGGCCGGTTGTCGCGCAGGCCAACAACATCACCGACCCGAACCGCGTCTTCAGCGGGCAGACGCTGATCATCCCCGCTGCGGGAGGCGCCGCGGGCAGCTTCTACCCCGCTCCGGCGGTCGCGTCGCCGCCGACGATCACGTCCGGCAAGCAAATCATCGTCGATCTGAGCGATCAGATGACCTACGCTTACGAGAATGGCGCGCTGCTGCGCTCGACGCTGTCCTCGACCGGCCTGCCCGGCACGCCAACCGTGACCGGCGACTACAATATCTACGTCAAGCACGTTTCGGCGCCAATGTCCGGGCCAGGCTATTATCTGCCCGGCGTGCCGTACATCATGTACTTCTACAAGGGCTACGGGCTGCATGGCACCTACTGGCACAGCAATTTCGGCCAGCCGATGTCGCGCGGGTGCGTCAACCTGCCCACGTCCGAAGCCGAGTGGTACTTTAACTGGGCCGAGGTCGGCACGCCCGTCCACGTCCAGTGGTAAATACTGACCGGCGCCGTCCGGATTGTTAAATCCGGGTTGCATTTTCGAGCTAAATCATTATCCTTGTAGAGACAGTCTTGCAGAAGCGGCGGCCTCCCTGCGATCAGGCAGTCCGCCGCTTTCTGTCGCGGCGTGCGGCAGGTTCTGCAAGCTCCCCGGGTGCAGTTGGAGCCGTTGGTTCATGAACATCCTCATTCGAATTCTCCGCTATATGCGCCCGTACTGGCGACGCGCGGCGTTGATCTACGCCGTGCTGATCGTGATCACGCTGCTGACGCTGGTCAGCCCCTGGTTGATCGGCAGCGCGATCGACGCCGCACTCGGCACACAGACGGAGTCCGCACTCTATCCCGCGAGTTGGAGCCGTGAGCGGGTGCTGGTCACGACCGCGATCGTGATCGTGACGCTGGCGATTGTGCGCGGCCTGGGCAACTTCGCGCAGAGTTACGGGACGCAGTGGTTGGGGCGCCGCATCGCCTATGACCTGCGGATGGACCTGTTCAGCCACCTGCAGCGGCTGCCGTTCTCGTTCTACGACCGGACGCGTGTCGGGCAGCTTATGAGCCGCGTGACCGGGGACATCGACGAGATCCGGTTCTTCGCCGGGGTCGTGATCGGCGACGTGCTGAACCTGGTCCTGCTGCTGACCGGCATCTACGGCATTATGTTCAGCATCAGCGCGCGCCTGACGCTGATCTTCCTGATCCCGCTGCCGGTTCTGTTTGTCGTCGCGTACCTGTTCGGCATGCGGCTGGAGCCATATTTCGGCGCGATACGCACGGCGCGCGGCGAAATGTACGCCCGCATCCAGGAAAACCTGTCGCAGATCGTGGTCGTCAAGGCGTTCTCGCGCGAGGAGTACGCACGCCAACAGTTCCAGGATGATAACACCCGTGTGCTGAATGCCTGGATTCGCGTGGCGAAGCTGTACTCGTCGTCGCTTCCTGCGATCTGGTTCATCGTCAGCCTGCTGACCTTTCTGCTGTTGTACTTCGGCGGCGAATGGGTGATCGACGATAAGATCACGCTCGGCACGCTGGTCTCATTCAACGCTTACGTCGGGCTGCTCAGCCTGCCGACGCACCGTCTCGCCTTCATGATCGACGTGATCGCTCGCGCCATCGCCAATGGCAAGCGCATCTTCGCCATCATGGACACCACGCCAGAGGTCAAGACGCGCCTGGGTGCGGCGCATCCGGGCGAGTTCAAAGGGCACATCCGCTTCGAAAACGTCTCGTTCATCTACAGCGCCAGCGAGGACGAGCCGGAGGTTGAGGTCCTGTTCGAAGTATCGTTCGAAGCCCGGCCCGATACGGTGACCGCGATTGTCGGCACGACTGGCAGCGGTAAGACGACCCTGATCGATCTGGTGCCGCGCTTCTACGATGTGACCGGCGGCGCGATCACGATTGACGGCTACGACGTGCGCGATCTGCCGCTCAAGCTGCTGCGCTCGCAGGTCGGCTTCGTCATGCAGAACACATTCCTGTTCAACGCGACGATCCACGAAAACATCGCCTTTGGCCGCCCCGAAGCCACTGCGCAGGACGTGATCGCGGCAGCGCGAGCGGCGCGCGCGCATGATTTCATCATGGAGTTCGCGGGCGGCTACCAGACGCTCGTCGGCGAGCGCGGCGTAACGCTGTCGGGCGGGCAGCGTCAGCGGATCGCGATCGCGCGCGCCCTGCTGGTCAACCCGCGCATCCTGATCCTGGACGACGCAACCGCCAGCGTGGACAGCCACACCGAGATCGAGATTCGCGCCGCGCTGCAACACCTGATGCAGGGCCGCACGACGCTGATTGTCGCGCAGCGTCTCAGCACCGTCATGCACGCCGATCAGATTCTGCTGCTGCATCGCGGGCAGGTCGTCGAGCGCGGCACGCACGCGGAGCTGGTTGCGCTCGGCGGGCGCTACGCGCAGCTCTGGCGTCTGCAAACCGAGCAGGATATCCAGGTCGAGGAGATCGACATCACCGCCGTGCTCGACGGGCAGTTCGAGGCGCTGGAAGCGGCGGATGGCCCGGACAGACAAGGAGACCGGAAGTCGTGAGCGTCGCAGCGAGCGATCACGGAACGAAACTCGAACGCCCGGTCCGGCAGACCTACGGCCGGATTCTGGGCTACGTCGCGCCGTACCGCCAGCGCGTGGCGCTGACCGTCATGCTGATGCTGCTCACCTCGGCGGCGGTGCTGGTCGCCCCGGCGCTGGTCCGGCAGGCGATTAACGAAGGTATGGCGCAGCGGGACGAAGCCGCGCTGCTGCGCTATGGGCTGCTGTTCCTGGCGGTGATCGTCGGCGAAGCGGTCGGGCTGCGCCTGCAAATGTACAACATGATCTGGATCGGCCAACATGCGGTGATGGCCGTCCGGCGCGACATCTTCTACAAGTACCTCGACCTGAATCTGTCGTACTTCGATCACAACCGCATCGGCGATATGATGGCGCGCGTGACGGAAGACAGCAACGCGCTGGAGCGATTTATCACCTGGGGCGTGATCAACATGATCAGCAATCTCTTCACGCTGGTCGGGATCATCGTTCTGATGCTGGCCTACGACTGGTCACTGGCGCTGCTGACGTTCACTGTTCTGCCGCTGATGATTGGGCTGACGCTGTGGTGGCGTAAGCTGTCGTCGCAGCGTTACCGGGCCGTGCGCGAGGCGGTGGGCGTCGTCTCGGCCTCGCTGCAAGAAAACCTGAGCGGGATGCGGACGGTGCAGGCGTTCGTGCGCGAATACCGCGAGAAGTCGCGCTTCAGCGAGGTCGCCGAGACCGAGTTGCAAGCCAGCCTGAGCGCCGACAAGCTGGCCTCGATCTTCATGCCGGGGATCGACATCATCGCCCAGCTTGGCATCGCGATCGTGGTCGGCGTCGGCGGCATCCGTGTGCTGAACGGCGATCTGGACGCCGGGACGCTGGTCGCCTTTCTGCTGTACGTCAATCTGTTCTTCGACCCGATCCGCGACCTGGCGCGCCGCCTCGACCAGTTCCAGGAAGCCGCCGCCGCCGGTGAGCGCATCCTCGCGGTGCTCGAAGCCGAATCCGATATTCAGGACGCGCCGGGCGCGCAGCCGCTCGACCAGATGGACGGCGCGGTCGAGTTCCGTCACGTCGATTTCGCCTATGTCAAGCCGCGGCACGAGCTGGCGCGCGACGCGGACCGCGCGGCTGCGAACGGTCACACGCCTGCTGCGACACCCGACACGAGCGACGGCGACGACCCGGCCCAGGTGCTGCACGACATCACGCTGAGTGTGCGCCCCGGTGAGACGGTCGCGCTGGTCGGACATACCGGCGCGGGCAAAAGCTCGCTGGTACGGCTGCTGGGCCGCTTCTACGAGATTCGGTCAGGCGAGATTCTATTTGACAGGCGCCCGATCCGCTCGATCACCATCGCGTCGCTGCGCGGCCATATGGCGTGGGTCCCGCAGGACACCGGCCTGTTCGCGGCGACCATCCGCGACAACCTGCGCTATGGGCGGCTCGACGCGACCGAAGACGAGATTATCGCCGCCGCACGAGAAACCGGCGCGCACGACTTCATCAGCCGCCTGCCGAAGGGCTACGACACCGAGGTTGAGGAGGGGGGCGCGCGCCTGAGCACCGGCCAGCGCCAGTTGATCTCGTTCACACGGGCGCTGCTGGCCGACCCGCGCATCATCATCCTCGACGAAGCGACCAGCGCGGTCGATACCGTCACCGAGCTCCAGATGCAGGCCGGGCTGCGCAAGCTGCTTCAGGGGCGCACCGCCTTCGTGATCGCGCACCGCCTGAGCACGATCGTGCGCGCCGATCAGGTCGTGGTCATGGATCACGGCCGGATCATCGAGCGCGGCACGCACGACAGCCTGCTCGCCGCACGCGGTCACTATTACCACCTCTACACAACCCAGCTTCAGGGCCAGATCGCAGAGTAATTCTGCGGTGCGGTCAGGCGAGAGTAGGGAACTCGTCGTAGACAAATCGCCCGTTATCGGACAGAATAGCCGCTGATCCGCCGGAGCGCGACCTGCGCGTCGGCGGCCGTGCGGACCCGCGCCGCCGAGAACAGACAATGGTGAGAAAGGATACACCACCGTGAACAACCGCAAGACCCTTCTTTATACCGTAATTGCCGCCCTGGTGGTGCTCGCGGGGCTGACGCCGCTGGCCGCACAAGCAAGCACCGTGACCCCAAACGACGCCGGTCGCGTCGGCCAGGCAGGCGGCGAGCCTACCCCCGCTGCCGATCCGGCCCGCGCCGCGTTTGATGTCGCGCGTGACGCCCTCGAAGAAGCCAAGGGCCTCGACCTCAGCCTAGTAACGGCCTGGGCTTACGAAGAAGCGGAATGGCTGGGCGGCATCGACGACTGCCGCGTGGTGCTCGACGGGGAACAGCCGCGCCAGATTTACTTCGGCTGGCGGTTCGTGATCCAGCCGCTTTTCTCGCAGGCGCGCTACGAAGTGCGCACCAGCTTTAACCGCGAGCTGGTCGCCGTCTGCGACGAGGTGACTGTGGACCTTCTCGCCGGGCAGACTGGCGGCGGCGGCGCAGCAGCGCCTGCCCCGGTGACTGGCTCGGCCGTTGCGGGCAGCTTCGAGCTGGGCGGCCAGGTCGTGGGCCTCTACCCCGGCACGCGCACCGCGCTGCAGACTGCCAAGATGAAATGGGTCAAGATGCAGCTTCAGGCGGGGCAGGACGGCTCTGGCCTGATCGCTGAAGCGCATGGCGCCGGGTTCAAAATCCTGTTCTCGGTGCTGGGCGATAAGAACCAGGTTATGAACCCCGCCTATCATGACACCTACGCCGCGCAGGTGGCGGCGCTCGCCGCCGCTGGTGCAGATGCGATCGAAATCTGGAACGAGATGAATATCGATCGCGAATGGCCTGCCGGGCAGATCAGCGGCGCGAACTACGTACCGCTGCTCCAGAAGTCGTACAACGCGATCAAGGCCGCCAATTCGAACACCCTGGTTATCACCGGCGCGCTGGCGCCGACCGGCTTCTTCGGTGCCGCTGGCTGCACGGCCCAGGGCTGCAACGACGACGCCTACACGGCGCAGATGGCCGCCGCTGGCGCGGGCAACTACGCGGACTGCGTGGGCGTGCACTACAACGAGGGCATCGTCAGCCCGACCCAGTCGAGCGGGGACCCGCGTGACAGCTATCCCACACGCTACTTCAGCACTATGATCAGCCGCGCGCTGGCGGGCATGGGCCGTCCGGCGTGCATCACCGAGATCGGCTACCTCTCGCCGGAAGGTTATGGTCCACTGCCCGGTGGCTTCGCCTGGGCCGCTGATACCAGCGTCCAGGAGCAGGCGACCTGGCTGGCGCAGGCCGCCGTGCAGGCGGCTCAGAGTGGCCGTGTCCGGCTGATGATCGTTTTCAACGTGGACTTTACGCACTACGGGGCGGACCCGCAGGCGGGCTACGCGATCATCCGCGCCGACGGCAGCTGCCCGGCGTGCGCGGCGCTGGCTGGCGTGCAGTAACTCGCCGCACCAGGCAAACGACACGGTTCGATCCAACGTCCCGGCCGGGAGTATCTCGCGCCGGGACGTTTGTTTGTCGAAAGCGTGAGAAGCGCAGGGCAGACTTGCGACTAGGCTGCCGCCGTCACCCGTTATCGCGTGAAGAATGTATATTTTTGGTTAGTGCCAGCAAATTCTTAGCACACTGTGTAAGAGACAATTTACCGCGTAGAATGGTCATTACGAACATGATACCAATAGTACATTTCTCCCTCGAATAGAACAAACGTACTGAGACTCGATTCTTCTTCTGAGCGGAGAAAATTCGTGGATCATTCATGAAATCCATCTGAAAACGGTGCGGGGGCCGGTTGACACCTCACATAAGATCCGCCATAATGGCGTTACTGAATGTTGGGATTTACAAACCAAATAAACCTGTCAGTCGCGCGCACGGGTGCGCCTGACACCCTCACAAACCAACTAATGATCTGACGGTACGCAGCCCTCCGGCGACGAAGATGTTCTTTCAATCGCCTGGAGAACAGCAGATCATCGTTATTAACAAGGTAGTTTTGAGTACGAGCCGGGAAGCCGGTTAGCGTAGGATTAGAGCAGCGATGTTCAACGCCCAACCTTTGCGGACAAACCTTCCAACAGCCAGTCCCGCCCGCTCGGCCCGCGCCCGGCTGCTCAATGACCCGGCGCTGCGGCGCAATCT
>JADLHR010000043.1 GCA_020848665.1 Anaerolineae bacterium | reverse complement strand
TTTTTTTCCTTCCCTCGCGCTGGGGGAAGGAAAGCCGACCGCAGGTCGGAAGGATGGGGGGGGGTAGCCTGGAAGCCAGACCATGAAGTGCATAACAGCCTCTAGGGCCAACAAAAAGCAGCGAAGTATAGCGAAAAATGGCTTGTAGCTGTTTCTCGCCGCCTTTCGCTGCCATTCGCTGCATCTTCGGTTGCGAAGCGCGTGCCGCTCGGCTACACTGTGCACAGTTGTGCGCAGAGATGCGCAGAGATTCACGCCCAGCCCGATAGGTTCTTATCTGGTAAGTTTTAGTCTGACGAGGAGAAAACGCACCGATGAAAAAAATCTTCGCGCTTGTCCTGGTGTTCGTGCTGGCGCTGAGCGCGCTGCCCGCTCTCGCGCAGGGGGGGCTAGGCAGCCCTGAGAACCCGATCGAGGTTTATTTCGTCCCATCGGGCGAAGCGGCCACCATCGTCGAGGGCGGCCAGGTGCTGGCAGACGCGCTCAACGCCGCGACCGGCCTGACCTTTGAAGTGCTGGTGCCCACCTCGTACGCTGCGACCATCGAGGCGATGTGCGCCGCGCCGGACCGGACAATGGGCTTCATCCCGGCGGCCGGATATGTGATTGCCAACAACCGCTGCGGCGTGGAAGTCTCGGCGGCGGCGGTACGGAATGGCTGGCCGGTGTATTGGGCCGAATATATCGTGCGCCGCGACAGCGACATCTACACCTTCGGCGACCTGGACGGTAAGACCTGGGGCTACAGTGACCCCGGCTCGACCTCCGGCTACATTGTCCCGGCGGTGGAGTTCAACGAAGCTGGCATCACGCCCGGCGCTGAAGTGCAGACCGGCGGCCACAACCAGACCGTGCTGGCCGTCTACAACGGCGAAGTGGACTTCGGAACCGTCTACTACAGCCCGCCGATGATGCCCGAAGGCCACGCGCCCTGGAGCACCAAAGACCTGCTGGAGCCGTATGACCTGACGGTGGACGAAAGCCATGTCACGCCTGAAGGCGATCTGTTCGTGGGCGACATCAAAGTGATGGACGCGCGCCGCACCGCTGCCGGGACCGCGCCGGACATTATCGATCAGGTCCGCATCCTGGCGATCACGACCGCGATCCCGAACGACACGCTCAGCTTCGGGCCGGAATTCCCCCAGGAGCTGCGTGACCAGATCGTGCAGGCGCTGATCGACCTTTCGGCGGACACCGAGGCGTGGAATCAGACTGCGCTGGGCGAAGCCTATAGCTGGACGGGCCTGGATCCGATTGGTGACGAAGCGTACGACATCGTGCGCAACCAGATCGCCTTCCTGGGCCGCAGCGAAGAAGACATCCTGGGCGGCTAAGCGGCACCCCGGAGCAGACGCAAAGGACGACGACGGGCAGAGCGAGGCGACTCCTCTGCCCGCTTCGTACCTGTGGAGCATTCAATGCTGCGAATCGACCACCTCACCAAAATCTACGACAACGGCGTGCACGCGCTCAAGGACGTCAGCTTCGACGTGCCCGACGGGCAGTTTCTGGTCATCATCGGGCTGAGCGGGTCCGGCAAATCGACCCTGCTGCGCTGCATCAACCGCCTGATCGAGCCGACTGATGGGCGCATCCTGTGGAACGACGTGGATATTACCGCCGCGACCGACGAAGAACTGCGCCTGATCCGGCGCCGCATCGGCATGATTTTCCAGCACTTCAACCTGGTGCGCCGCGCCCCGGTCATCACCAACGTGCTCGCCGGGCGGCTGGGCTACACCAACCCTGCGTGGAGCCTGATTAACCACTTCCCGCGCGAGGACAAGCAGAAGGCGCTGGAGAAGCTGGCGCGCGTCGGCATCCGTGACAAAGCCTATATCCGCGCCGACCAGCTTTCCGGCGGGCAGCAGCAGCGCGTCGGCATCGCGCGCGCCCTGATGCAGGAGCCGGAGCTGATGCTGACCGACGAGCCGGTCGCCAGCCTCGACCCCGCTACCTCGCACTCGGTGATGAAGTACCTGGAGCAGCTTAACCGCGAAGATGGCATCACCATCCTGTGCAGCCTGCACTTCCTGAGCCTGGCGCGCACCTACGCCGACCGCATTATCGCGCTTAAGGATGGCCGCATGGAGTTCGACGGCGGTCCGAACGAGATTGACGATCGTCGCTTCCGTGACATTTACGGCGAAGACGCCGTTCGCGTCGAGATTTCGTGAGGGACACGCGATGACGAACCAGGACCCGGCGCCTTCATCGCGCGGGGCGCTGCGCCGCCTGCTGGTGGTGCTCGCTATCGCGCTCGGCGCGGCGATTTACGCTTATGGCTGGAACGCGACCAATATCAGCCTGAAAGAAGTGCAGGACCCGATCCGCCAGGCGTCAGTGTCGCGCGCGCTGCGCGAGCTGCTCTCGCCGGACCTGTTCGCGCGGAGCCGCACGGAACAGGTCTTCAACGCGCCGTTTGCTATCGGCTGCCCGGAAGGCGAGCCGGAGCCAACACGCCGCGATGACCTGGAAGGTGACGCCTACGTCATCTTTTCGCCCGGCTGCGCGGACCAGGACGAGGTGATCGCGGTCGAGGGCTTCCACCTGCCCGCTAACGCGATCGCGAGTATTCGCATCCGCCGCGAGAGCGGCCAGGCGTTGCCCTTCAAGCTGGTGCGCGCCGATGGCACCGTGTCGGAAGAAACCGCGTTCGACGTAGACAACAGCGGCTATTTCTACGTGCAGGTCAAGGTTCCGCGTGGGCGGGGGATCAGCAACCAGACCTTGCCGCTGGAGATCCAGACTATTTCGCCGACGGGCTGGCCGCGCCTGAGTCAGACAACGAAGAACGTTGTCGAGAAGATGGTCGAGACGATCTTCCTGGCGCTGATGGCGACGACGCTGGCCGTCCCGATCTCGATTGCGATCAGCTTCCTGGCGGCGCGCAACCTGATGCGCCAGGTGCACCTGCCACTCGGCAACGTGCTGGTCGGTTTCGTGCTGCTGCCGGTTGGCGGCGCGCTGGGCTATCTGCTGCTCGGCCCGTTAGGGCGGCTGGCAGTCGGTTGGGGTAAGGACCTTTGGCTGGGGCTGATCAGCCCGGTGGTGACGGTCGCCGC
Source organism: Anaerolineae bacterium (assembly GCA_020848665.1). GTDB lineage: Bacteria > Chloroflexota > Anaerolineae > Aggregatilineales > Aggregatilineaceae > DYGX01. The sequence goes on along the minus strand of JADLHR010000043.1, from coordinate 11,919 downwards.
GTTCGGCGTGGTGGCGCGCCTGTCGGCCCGGCTGCGCCTGGGCGGCGCGGGCCACCGCGTCCAGGCGCTGGTGATGAACCTGCTGCTGCTGGTCGCGGTCGTGATCGTGCTCGGCGCGCTGGGCGGGGTGTTCATCTGGCTCGGCGAACAGCTTACGGGCAACGTCACGCGCTATCTTGGCAATTTCGTAGGGACGCTCGGCCAGTTGGTTGACTTCACAATCGAGTGGATCGCGGCGCTGGGCGGCGCGATTATCGTCAGCTCGTTCGGCGCGACGTGGTCCGCAATCGCGCTGCGGACGGTGCACGCGCCGCTGAGCAACATTCTCGGCGCGGCGCTGGGCGCGCTGAGCGGGGCAATTCTGCTGGCGTTCACGGCGTATATCGGAACGCAGGCGGTCCTGCTCGGTCTGCTGACTGCGATTGTGGCGGCGGTGCTGGGCGGGCAGGCGACGGTGCTGGCCTACGAGCGGCTGTTCCGCCGGCCCTCGATCATGCTGCGCCGGCGGCGGCGCGAAGATGTAAGCGCCGAACAGGCGGCGCGCTCTACGTTGTTCATCATCGGCGCGGTGCTGACCTTCCTGTTCGCGGCCTATGTGCTGGACCTGCTGCGCGCTATCGTGGACGAGCGCCCGCCGTCGGGCCGCCTGATGGACCTGGGCCTGATCAGCGTGCGCGTCTACATCGCGCAGGCCGCGCTGATGGGCGCAGTGCTGGGCGGGCTGGCCGGCGGGCTGGCCGGGACGCAGACCTCGTTCCCGCTGGGGATGGCGGCCTACAATACGACGCGCACCATCCTGAACGCGCTGCGCTCGATTGAGCCACTAATCATGGGGATCGTGTTCGTGATCTGGGTCGGCGTGGGGCCGTTCGCGGGCGTGCTGGCGCTGACGCTGCACTCAATCGCGGCGCTCGGCAAGCTGTATTCGGAGCAGGTCGAGAACATCGACGCCGGGCCGATTGAAGCGATCCAGTCGACCGGCGCGAACCGGCTGCAAACCATCGTCTACGCCGTCTGGCCGCAGATCGTGCCGCCCTACATCGCCTTCACAATGTACCGCTGGGACATCAACGTGCGCATGTCCACTATCATCGGCTTCGTGGGCGGCGGCGGTATCGGCTTCCTGCTCCAGCAGCAGATCAACCTGTTGCGCTACAACCAGGCGGGTGTGGCCGTACTGGCGATTGCGATTGTTGTCTCGGTGCTCGACTACGCCAGCGCCGCAATCCGTGAGAGGCTGGTGTAACCTATACCGGAGGCTGTGAAACGGCCCTTGCCGTGAAAGGTCCTGCGTGACGCCTGCGATGGATGCCCTCACAATCGGCTTCGCGCCGGTGGCCCGCACGACGTTTGACATCCCGCACGCCGCCGAGTTGAGCCGCCAGATGCGCGCCGCGCTTGTCGCAGCGGGATTCGCCGTGATAGGCGACGGCGCGCTGATCACTTCGCTGGACGAAGCGCGTGCCGCCGCCGAGGCGCTCGACGGCGAGCCACTCGACGCGCTGCTGATCTTCCAGGCAACCTTCGCCGACAGCACGCTCAGCGCGACGCTGGCGGCTGAGAACGGTGCGCCGCTGGCGCTGTGGGCTGTGCCCGAAGCTCCAACTGGCGGACGCCTGCGCTCCAACGCGCTGTGCGGGATCATGCTCGGCGGGCACGCGCTGCGCCGGTCGGACCGCGCTTACGAGGCGATTTACGCAGAGCCGGACGATCCGGTGGCGCTGTCCCGGCTGGACGCGCTGGCCCGCGCCGGGCGCGCCCGCCATGTTCTGAGCGGCGCGCGGATTGGACGAGTTGGCGCGCACCCGGACGGCTTCGAGACGTGCATCCCGCACGCCGAGGCGCTGCGCCAGACCTTCGGCGTGCGCCTGATGCAGCTCGATCTGGACACGCTGTTCGCGCAGGCGCGCGCGATCGATCCGGCGGCGGTCGAAACCGTAGCAGGCGATCTGCGGAACCAGTTAACGAACCTGGGCGCGCTCGACACCCCAGCCGCACGCGGCACGCTGGCCGCCTATGTCGCGCTGCGCGATCTGGCCGCGCAAATGGGGCTGGCAGGGCTGGCGGTGCGCTGCTGGCCGCAGTTCTTCACCGAGCTGGGCTGCGCAGCCTGCGGCGCGCTCTCGCTGTTATCCGACCAGCGTATCCCGGCCAGTTGCGAAGCGGATGTCAACGGCGCCGTGACGCTGCTGCTGTTGCAGGCGATCAGCGGCGGCCCGGCCTTCGACGCCGACGTGGTCAGCGTCGATTTCGAGGCGGACACAACGGTCGTCTGGCACTGCGGCAAAGCGCCGCTCTCGATGGCCGATCCAGCCTTCGCGCCGCAGGCAGCCGTCCACTCCAACCGGCTTAAGCCGCTGCTGATGGAATTTCCGCTGAAGCCGGGGCGCGTGACGCTGGCGCGTATCAGCGAGGCAGGCGGCGATTTCCGGCTGGTGATCGGCGCGGGCAAGATGCTGGCGGCTCCGCCGAGCTTTGGCGGGACCTCCGGCGTGCTGCGCTTCGACCGTCCGGCGCGCGCGGTGCTCGATACGCTGCTCGGCGAAGGGCTGGAGCATCACCTGGCGCTGACCTACGGCGACCGTCTCGACGCGCTGCTGGCCTTCGCCCGGCTGGTCGATCTTCCTGTGCTGCGCCTGTGAGCGCGGCGTGGCTATGCCCAGGAGAGAACTGAAAGGAGCTGTCATGTCTGATCCGCGTCCCTTCCTGGTCGGCGGCGAATGGCGCACCAGCGACGACGTGCTGGACGTGCGCTTTCCGTACACGAACGAGATTATCGGGCGCGTCTATCAGGCGTCCGACCGCGATCTCGAAGACGCTATCCGGGCCGCCGAGCGCGGCTTCGCGCTGACGCGCAAGCTGCCCGCGCACGCCCGCTCGCGCATCCTGCTCAACCTCGCCGAACAAATGGAGCGCCGCCGCGACGAGCTGATCGAAACGCTGATTCTCGAAGGCGGCAAAGCGCGCAAGGTAGCGGCAGGCGAAGTGGCGCGCGCGCTGGAAACAGTGCGCGTCTCGGCAGAGGAAGCCAAGCGGATTCACGGCGAGATCATTACCATCGACTGGACCGAGGCCGGCGAAGGACGGCAGGGTTTCGTGCAGCGCGTGCCGCTCGGCCCAGTGCTGGGGATCGCGCCGTTCAATTACCCGCTCAACCTGGCCTGTCACAAGCTCGCCCCGGCAATTGCCGCCGGGAACTCGTTCATCCTCAAGCCTGCCTCAGCCACGCCGCTCTCGGCGCTGCTGCTGGCCGAGATGACGCTCGACGCCGGGTTCCCGCCCGAAGCGTTGAGCGTGGTCGTCTGTCGCGGCGCGAAAGCCGAGAAACTGGTGGCCGATCCGCGCATCAAGTACTTTACCTTTACCGGCAGCAGCGAGATCGGCTGGCACCTCAAAAATCTCGCCGGGCGCAAACGCGTTGGGCTGGAACTGGGCGGCAACGCGGCGGCGATTGTCCACGAAGACGCCAATCTTGCTTACGCCGCGCGGCGGATCGCGGTCGGCGGCTTTGCCAACGCCGGGCAGAACTGCATCGCCGTGCAGCGCGTGCTGCTGCACCGCCCGATCTACAACCAGGCGATGGAGCTGCTGTTGGATCATGTCAGCCAGCTTGTCACGGGCGACCCGCGCGATCCGGCAACCGATGTCGGCCCGATGATCGACCAGGGCGCAGCCGACGACGCGATGGCGAAGGTGAGCGAAGCGATCGCGCAGGGCGCGCGGGCGCTGCTGGGCGGAACGAGCGAGGGCCGGATGATTGCGCCGACCGTGCTCGACGGCACCACGCCGCAGATGCGCGTCAACCGCGAGGAGATTTTCGCGCCGGTGCTGACTGTCGCGCCTTACGATACGTTTGACGAGGCGATCCGGCTGGCGAACGACACCGGCTACGGCCTGCAATCGGGCCTGTTCACGCAGAACGTCAACCGGATTATGCAGGCGTTCGATGAGATCGAGGTCGGCGGGCTGCAAATCAACGATGTCTCGACCTTCCGCGTGGACCAGATGCCCTATGGTGGGGTGAAGGGGTCCGGCGTGGGGCGCGAGGGGCCGCGCTACGCGATCGAGGAAATGACCGAGATGAAGCTGATGGTGCTTAATCTCGGCGGCGGAATACTCTAAACACTCTAAACACTCTAAACACTCTAAACACTCTAAACGGTGTAGGGAGCGCACGATGAAATTCTTTCTGGACAGCGCGATTGTAGACGAGATCGCACACGCCTTCGACGCCTGGGGCTTTGACGGCGTGACGACCAACCCGCGTCACGTGCAGGCGTCCGGCAAGCCGTTTCTGGGCGTGATCCGCGAGATCGCGCGGCTGGTCGAAGGGACCGAGCGCACCGTCTCGGTCGAGGTCAACCCGCACCACACCGATCCTCAGGCGATGGTCGAGGAAGGGCTGCGCCTGGCGGCGCTGTCACCCAACTTTCTGATCAAGCTCCCCGCGACAGAAGCAGGCTTCCGCGCTATCCCGCTGCTGGCGGCGCAGGGCGTGCGCGCCAACCTGACGCTGGTGTTCTCGGCGGTGCAGGCGCTCCAGGCGATGCGGCTGGGCGCGACCTACGTCTCGGCGTTCATCGGCTGGAAAGAGTCGAACGCCGAGGAGACCGGCAGACTGATCGAGGAGATCGTCACCATCCGCGATAACTACGGGTTTCCGACCGAGGTGCTGGTCGCCGCCGTGCGCAACGGGCGCCAGATCGCGGACGCGGCAGTCACCGGGGCGGACATCGTGACCGCCGGGTTCGCCGTCTACCAGGACGCCTTCGCGCACCCCTATACCGACGTGGGTCTGGCGCGCTTCGCAGGCTATTGGGATCAGACATCTTACGGGGAATAAGGGCGCTTTCACTGTGACTCCACCCCCTGGCTCTCCCAAAATTGTGATCCTCGGCGCGGGCAGCGCCATCTTCGGCCTGGGCGCAATGGCGACCCTGATCCGCTCACCCCGGCTGCGCGGCGCCGAGCTGGCGCTGGTGGATATCGACCAGGCGGCGCTCGATACGATGGCCGCGCTGGCGCACAAGCTCAATGCCGCCTGGGACGCTGGCATGACGATCACCGCTGCTTCCGACCGCCGCGACGCGCTGGCCGGGGCGGATTTCGTCGTCGTGTCGGTCCAGGTCGGCCCGCGCGAGACAGTCTGGGAGATGGACTGGCAGATTCCGCTGAAACATGGCGTGCGCCAGCCCTACGCCGAGAACGGCGGCCCTGGCTCGATCGCGCACACCTTCCGCAATCTGCCGCTGATCCTCGACATCGCGCGCGACATGGAGCGGCTCTGCCCGGACGCCTGGTACCTGAACCTGGTCAACCCGCTGATCCGCCTGACGCGGGGCGTGGCGCGCTACACCTCGATCAAGGTGCTGGGGCTGTGCCATCAACTGCTGTGGGGTTACGCGATGGCCGCCGCCGTGCTGTCCAACCGCTGGGGCATCCCGGTCCCGGATGGCTTTCACGTCCACACCGACGCCGACAATCTGCCGAGCTTCATCCCTGTGGCGCGAGCGGGCTTGCAGCATCTCGACATCAAGGCCGTCGGGATCAACCACTTTTCGTGGGCGCTCGACGTGCGCGACCGCGCGACCGGCGAAGACCTCTACCCGCTGCTGCGCGAGCGCTGGCTGAACGGCTACCGTGCCAATTTCGAGCCGCTGACGCGCGAAATGTTCGGGGTCTTCGGGCTGATGCCGACTCCCGGCGACAGCCACCTGTGCGAGTTTCTGCCGTTTGTGGTCGATCCGCGCACCCGGCCCTGGGAGAAATACAACCTGAAGCTGCAAAGCTGGGACGGCAACCGCCGCCGCCGCGCCAGCCGGTGGGAGCTGGTCCACTCGATTCTTTCTGACGAGACGCCAGTGGAAAAGCTGCGCGATATGTGGCAGCTCAACATCCTGGAAGAGCCGGTTGCGGAGATTATCGAAGCGATCCACTACAACGATAATCTCTACATGCAGCAGCTTAATATCCCCAACAGCGGCGGGCTGATCCCGAACCTGCCGCACGGCGCGATCGTCGAAGTGCCGGGGATGATCTCCGGCACTGGAATTCAGGGGCTGGGAATGCCGCCGCTGCCGGAAGGCATCGCGGAACTGTGCCGGCGCGAGCTGGCGCTCAGCGAGCTGGTGGTCGAGGCGGCGGCGACTGGCGACCGGCAGCTCGCGCTCCAGGCGCTGCTGCTCGATCCGATGGTGGACGATCTGGACACAGCGCGTGCCATCCTGGGCGATTTTCTAAGCGCGTTCGCCGAATATCTGCCGCAGTTTGGGTAGGGCGATGTCGTGGAATGAGCGGGCGCGCGGCGGGTTGATTCTGCTCGCCGGGTCAGCGGCGTGGCTGGCGCTGAGCGCAACAGTCGTGCTGTGGCCTCCCGCCACGATTGGGTTAGTCGTTCTGGCCGCCGCGCTGGCGCAGGGGACAACTCTCCGCCCATCCACGCTGCTGCACGCCGTGCGGCGGCACCTCGCTGCGAGCTATGGGTGGGGCGTGGTCAATGGGGCGGTCCTGGCGCTGGCCTACGCGCTCGACCATCCTGATCCGGCTGCCGTACAGGTAACGCCGGGGCAGGAGATCGCGCTGAAACTGGGCGCGGCGCTGTGGCTCGGCTTGCAGCTTTACGCCCTGCCGCTGCTGCTGGTCCAGCGCGACGGGCGGATGCTCAGCGCGTGGCGCAGCGCGCTGCTGCTGGCATTGTCTGCGCCGTCGTTCACTGCGCTGGTTTTCGCCGCTGCCGCGCTAGAAGTATTCGCGGCGCTTGCGATGCCGGTGCCACTGGCGCTGTTCCTGCCCGGCGCGCTGGCTTTGCTGGGCGCCTGGGCAGTGGCGCGGACGCTGTCCGCGTATGGCTGGCCGCCCGACCCGCTCGTGCCGTGAGCGTCTGATCAATTCCGCCAGAAACGCAGCCGCCCGGAGCAGATACTCCGGGCGGCGCACATCATCCCTGGCGCTATTTCAGCCGTAAGACCCCGATCAGCCGCCGGTTACGACGGGCGCGCGCCAAGCCGGACCTGGAACTCCTGCCGCTGCCCGTCGCGCCAGACGCTCAGCGAGACTGTGTCGCCGGGCAGTGTGCTGTCTTCCAGGTACATGATCAGGTCATTCATATCCTCGACCGGCTGGCCGTCGATGGCGGTGATGATGTCGCCGTTGACCGGGATCTGCCCGAGCGGCGAGTTGATGGCGCGGTCCGTGCCGCGCAGCCCGCCACGCTCCGCCGGGCTATCCGGCGAAACGAGGGTAACCATCACCCCCTTGAAGGCGCTATCAAGACTCATCGCTTCGCGCTGCGCGGGCTGGACCGTCATGCCTGAGATACCGAGCCAGCTATGCTCGTAGCTGCCGGACTCGATCAGGTGCGGCACGACGCGACGCACGGTGTTCGATGGGATCGCGAAGCCGACGCCTGACCCGGTCCCGCTCTGACTCAGGATCGCGGTGTTCACGCCAATCACGTTGCCGGCCATATCAAAGAGCGGGCCACCGCTGTTGCCGGGATTGATCGCCGCGTCGGTCTGGATCAGCTCCGGCATACTGTACCGCGTCTCGTTCTGAAGGCTGCGATCCAGCCCGCTGACGATGCCGGTCGTCAGGGTGAACGCCTGCTCGGACCCAAAGGGGCTGCCGATTGCCATCACGCTCTGGCCGACAAACACCTCGCGCGAGTTGGCGAAGGTCACGGGCTGGAGCGCAACTTGCGACGGATCGACCTTGATCACAGCCAGGTCGGCCTGCGGATCGGTCCCGACCAGCTCAGCGCCGATCAGCGTGCCGTCCACGAACGCAACCTGGATCGTCATCGCGTTTTCAACGACATGATTGTTGGTGACAATATGCCCCGCGCTGTCGATCACGAAGCCGCTGCCGGTGCCGCCGCCAGCTCGCGTGGCGACCGAGATATTCACAACCGAGCCGATAACTTCGTCGTAGGCGCGGGCAAGCTGAAGCTCGCTTTCAGTCGGAACGTAGGACGCCACGGCAGGGAGCGGCTCCAGCGCGCTGCGCACCTCGCCACCGCCCTGCGCGCTGGCAAAATCAAGACCGGCGACATCCAGCGCGAGGCTCATCACGGACGCCAGCGCGATCGTCAGCGCGACCACCAGCGCAGCTATAAAGGGGGTTGCCTTTCTCATTGTGCGATGCATATACCATTACTCCTCTGTATCCAGTTCGGCGTGATTACACCACCTATTTGTAAACAGATTGTTTCATCAACATAAGAAAACGCATAGAAGCGAGCGTAAGAAAAAGGATAGAACTCCGGCGCGGCCCTGCGTGCGCGTGGTTGCGAGCGCCCTCTCACGCGGTATAATCGGAGAGCTTTTTACGGGGAAGCGGGCGGCGGGCGCCCCGCGTGGACAGGTGGGCTGTAATGGAAATCACGTGGTATGGGCATAGCTGTTTTCGCATTACCGAGCGAGGCCGCGCGACGGTCGTCACCGACCCGTTCGGCGAGCACCTGGGGTACGAAGTGCCTCGCCTGAAAACCGATATCGCGGCTATCAGCCATCGCGCGCCAGGGCACGCCGCGCTCGATACCCTGCGCGAAGTCCAGTACGTGATCGACGGACCGGGCGAGTATGAGATCGGCGGCGTGTTCGTCATCGGCGTGGCAACCTATAACCCGGACACGCCCGATCCGCGCCAGAACGTGGTATATGTCTTCGATTTCGACTCGCTGACCGTTGCGCATCTGGGTGACCTGGATCATGTTCCGCCTCAGTCGCTGATCGACCAGCTCGGTCATGTCAACGTGGCGCTGGTGCCGGTGGGCGGCGGCGGCAGCCTCAGCTCCGGGCAGGCAGCGGAAGTCGTCAGCCTGCTGGAGCCAGCGATCGTGATCCCGATGCATTTCCAGACGCCGCACCTGGCGGGCGCACAGCTTGATACAGTTGATCGCTTCCTCAAAGAGATGGGCGTCAGCTCTATCGAGACGGTGCCATTCCTACGCCTGTCGGCGGGCGGGCTGCCCGAACAAACGCAGGTTGTCGTGCTGGACTACGAGCACTAGCGCGCCTGTCAGGTCGCCGGGCGCAGAGCGCGCCCTCCTGAACGATTGTGATCCCTGGGGGAGAAGCCGGAACGCGCTATGTTCAAACTGCTGCTAAGCTGGGATATCAAGCCGGGCCGCGATCAGGAGTACTTCGAGTTCATCGTGCGTGAGTTCGCACCCGGCATCACGCGTCTGGGCCTCAAGCCGACCGAAGCGTGGTTCGCGGTCTATGGCGAGTGCCCGCAGATTCTGATGGAAGGGATCACCGAAGACCTGGAGACACTCCAGGCGCTGCTGCACAGCGACACCTGGGAGCAGCTTCACGAGAAGCTGCTGACCTATGTAGACGACTATCAGCAGAAGATCGTGCGGGCCAACGCGGGGTTTCAGATTTAAGCGGAAAAGCAGCAGGGTGTTTTGCCGTCCTTAGCTGCGCTGCGCTGCATAAAAAAGGCGTTCCCGCCGGAGGAGCGCCTTTTGATTTGTCGGAGATGCCGCCGGGAGGCGAGAGTCAGTCAGCGGACGTGTCTGGCTTGACGGCTGGCGCGCTGGTATCGCTGCCTGGCGTCGCATCGCTCTTGGTGGTCTTGCTGTCGCTGGACTCAGCATCCGGCTTGGCGGGCGGCACGGCGAGGTTGTTGCGTCCCCGGCTGTCCGTCGCGTACCAGCCGGAGCCTTTGAACACGATCCCGACCGGCTGCGGGACGCGGTGCGTGTGCCCGCCGCACTCCGGACAGACCGTGATCGGCGCATCCGAGAACTTCTGGCGCGCGTCAAAGCGGACGCCGCAGTCTTCGCACTCGTAGGTATAGATTGGCATAAAATCTCACCTCGGACTGTTACTCTAATCCCTGATTATACGCCTGATCCGGCTCTCGAACAACCCGGATCGCTTAGAATTTCGTCAGATCGGGCGGGGCGCCAGGCCGCGTGCGGCGATCTGTTGCAAAAACGCATGAGTACTCTACAATGAATATTACCGATCTATTTAGAAGAGAATCAATCAGGAGAGTGTGTTATGGGCTTCAAGATTAAGGTTACTGACCGGAATGGTTATCCACTTAAGCAGTACCGCGTAAATATTGAATGGAAAGGGGGTGGTCAGAGCCAGTCACAGACTGATGATAACGGCGTTGCGGAATTCGTTGGAAATGGTGGTATAGCAAGCAGCATAAAAGTTGTAGACAAGCAGGTCGGCGGGGGTGAAAAGATCGATTACGACAGTTACATCATCGTTGAGTATAACGGTTAAACGCCTTACCCACGTGCGAAGTTCTATCCGTGCATTTATGCTTGCCTAGCGTAGGGCTTCGGCTAATCTGCTACACGTTAATATGTCGGAATTTGACGCCAATCAGGAGAAACCGAGTGAATGATAAGCTTAGAAGGAGCGAAAACGATTTTGAAATAGAAATTTCTTCTCAAACGTATTCCACTTGCGATAATTCTAGAAAACGGTGGATTCGGTATCGTGTTGCGAAGGTAACCATAACACAAGTAGAGGGTCCTATAGAAGACCCATATAGTGCTCCATATCCAACGGTTTATGTCGGACCTTATCGAATAATCAAAGAGTACCGTTTTAAGTTTTTGGAAGACGATCTAGAGGACGTCATTGCTTACGCCTGGAATCGACAAGATATTGATAGTTGGGATTTTTACGACAGGTATCACTGGTCCTTAAATACTTACAATAGGTCCTCCAGGTTCTTGTCCTTTGAACCTCGTTATTTGTTTGATGATAAGTCCCTTGGGGCAAACATGAAGGTATTGGATGAAAGGCTCTCACAGAATGTAATGAATCTGTCGCTGCGATTACCAACTTTTGACGAAGCTCAACAGTATTGGGACACTTCTGGACATCTTGAGAATTTCATTTATCCACCTGTTGAATCTGTGGACTTTGGAGGAAAGCATACCTGTTTCGCGTACATTCAGACCAATAAGGGAAATACCCGTGCGCTGATCAATCTCCACTATTTCCTTCATTGGGGAATTCACGTTCTAACCGCATTCCAAAACCCGCTCTCCAGTTTGGCAACTGCGTGGTTTCTTGCGTACAAGGTGGATAATACTTGGTTTCGAGGAAATGGGGCTTTTGCCGAACGGATTGATGTTAACGTCTTAAATCGAGCGCGCATTTAGACTTCCGATGCGCGTGTGCTGACAAAATCGCAAGTAGCCCGCAATATTCTCTTCATTATTCCTGCCATTCATGCAATGCGCCGAACCAGCGTTTGGGCCTATACTAAAGGCGCGAGCGGCAATCTCCCGACGAGGAGCGATCTCATGCGGCTGAGCGCAGAGCGCAGCGACGTGGTGTTGGGCATCGACGTAGGCACGCAGAGCGCCAAGTGCGTCGTGCTGGACGCTGCCGGGCAGGTGCGCGGCGTGGGCCAGCAGGGATATGGCCTGCTGACGCCGCGCCCGCAGTGGATCGAGCAGGACCCGCAGGCGTGGTGGGGCGCGGTGATCGCCGCCGTGCGCGACGCGCTGCGCGCTTCGAACGCGGCGGCTGGGCGCGTGCGCGGCATTGGCCTGACCGGTCAGATGCACGGCGTGGTCGTGCTCGGCGCAGACCTGATGCCACTGCGCCCCGCGATCATCTGGATGGACCGCCGCAGCGCCAACCTGTGCGCGATCGTGCAGGAGCGCCTGTCGCCTGAAGACATCGTGCGGCTGGCGGGCAACCGCCTGTCGCCGGGGTTCGCCGGGGCCTCGCTGGCGTGGCTGCGCGAGGCCGAGCCAGCCACATTGGAGCAGGCGCGCGCCGTCGTCCAGCCGAAAGATTACATCACGCTGCGCCTGAGCGGGGCGCTCAGCGCGGACCCGTCCGACGCCTCGGCGACATGGCTCTACGACATCCGCGAGCGGCGTTGGTCCGAGACACTGGCGAGCGCGTGCGGCGTCTCGCTTGATCTCCTGCC
>JADLHR010000042.1 GCA_020848665.1 Anaerolineae bacterium | reverse complement strand
GTGTTTTCGCCCGAAGGCAGCGACCAGGCGCCGGTCGCGCAGTTTGGGGCGCAGAGCCAGGTGCGCCTGTTGGCGGCAGAGTTCGAGCAGCGGGTGAATGAGATCGAGGTGCGGCTGACGTGGCTCGGTCCCGCACCGGACGCGGGCGACGCGATATTGTTCGTTCACCTGTATAATGATAGGGAAGCGCCGCCGGTTGCGCAGGCTGATGATGCGCGGTCTGGAGGCGGGGCGCTGCCGCCAGGTAACTGGTTGCCAGGCGTGCGGCGCGACATCGTTACGCTGCGGCTGCCACCCAATCTGGCGCCGGGCGAGTACGCGCTGGCGATTGGGCTGTACGACGCCGCTAGCGGGCGCCGCCTTCCCGCATCGGGCGCAGGCGCGGACGCTTCTGGACGTTTATTCATTGGAAACGTGCTCATTCAGGAGTCAGACTCGTGATAGTCGATTTTACGCTCAACGGTGAGACGGTGTCGCTCGAAGCAGCCGCCAACGAGACCTTGCTGACGATGCTGCGCCGCAACGGCGTGTTTGGGGTCAAGCATGGCTGTGAAACGGGCGAGTGCGGCGCGTGCCTGGTCCTGGTCGATGGCGCGCCGATGACGTCCTGCGTCATGCTGGCTGTACAGGCGAGCGGGCGCGCGATCACCACGATTGAGGGCATCGGCGGGGCGCAGGAACGCGGCTGGCGCGGCTCGGAGCCACTGCACGCGCTGCAAGTCTCCTTCATCGAGACGGGCGCGATCCAATGCGGCTATTGCACACCGGGCATGATCCTGGCCGCCACGGCGCTGCTTGAGCGCATCGACCGCCCGACCGAGGCGCAGGTCCGCGAGGCGCTAGCGGGCGTTCTGTGCCGCTGCACCGGGTATGTTAAGCCGGTTGAGGCGGTGCTGCGCGCGGCGGCGGTGTTGCGCGGCGAGAGCGTCCCTCCGATCGGGCCGGTCGAGGCGATTCCCGCCCCGCCGGACCTGTTCACCCGGCCGGGCGACGGCGATGACACGATCCTGCCGGAAACGAGTGGCGACAGCGGCACAACCAGCCTCCGCACGCGCGCCCTGCCGGTAATGATCGTCGCGCCGGAGGTCGATACGCTCCACCAGGTCGGCAAATCCTCGCCGAAGGTAGACGCGCGCAAGCTGGTGCAGGGCAACCCGGCGTTCACCGACGACATCGAGCATCGCGGGATGCTGATCGGCAAGCTGCTGCTCAGTCCGCGTCCGCACGCGCTGATCAAGCGAATCGACGCCAGCCGGGCGCGTGCGCTGCCTGGCGTTCACGCCGTGCTGACGCATCACGACATCCCGCGTGTAGCCTATACCACCGCCGGGCAGAGCTACCCGGAGCCGGGGCCGCACGACAACTACAGCCTCGACTATAAAGTGCGCTTCGTCGGGGACCGGGTCGCGGCGGTCGCGGCGGAAACCGAGGCGATTGCACAGCAGGCGCTGGCGCTGATCGAGGTCGAGTACGAGGACTTGCCGGCGATTTTTGACCCGCGCGAGAGTATGAAACCGGGCGCGCCGATCCTGCATGACGAGCCGGAAAGCTGGCAGATTGAGGACCCGCAGCGCAACCTCGCCGCCGTGATCGAGTGGGAAGTGGGCCGCGTCGAAGACGGGTTCGCCCAGGCGGATCGCATTTTCGAGGCGACGTACTACAGCCCGAAGGTCCAGCAGACGCCGATCGAGCCGCACGTCGTCGTCACGTGGTGGGACGAGGATGATCGGCTGGTGATCCGTACCAGCACGCAGGTCCCGTTCCACGCGCGGCGGATTCTGGCGCCGGTGCTCGGCCTGCCGGAGAAGCGCATCCGGGTGATCAAGCCGCGTATCGGCGGCGGGTTCGGCGTCAAACAGGAAGTGCTGCTCGAAGACATCTGCGCACACCTGACGATTGTCACCGGGCGCCCCGTCCGGCTCGAATACACCCGCGCTGAGGAATTCTTCGCCAGCCGCTCGCGCCACCCGATGTATCTGACGCTGAAGACTGGCGTGACGAACGACGGGCAGATTGTCGCCAACCAGCTCACCTCGCTCAGCGACACCGGCGCAACCGGCGGCCACGCGATGACTGTCGCCGGAAATACCGGTCACAAAGCGATGGCGCTCTACAACGCGCCGAATATCAAGTTCCACGCCGACGTGGTTTACACCAACACCCCGCCGAGCGGCGCATATCGCGGCTATGGCGTGCCGCAGGGCTTCTGGGCGCTTGAGCCGCACATCGAGTGGATCGCACGCGAGATGGGGTTTGATCCGCTGGAGTTCCGTCTGAAGAACGCGATCAAATCAGGCGATGAGCATCCGGTCAGCAAGGCGTGGAGCGAGGGCCGCGAAGGCGCGCCAGAGTACATCCTGTCGTGCGGGCTGGAAGAATGCATCGAGCAGGGCGCGGCGGCGATTGGCTGGGCGGACAAGTTCGGCAACGAAGACTGGCATCGCGTGCCGGGCAAGCCACACCTGCGGCGCGGGATCGGCGTTGCGGCAGTGATGCAGGGTACGGCGATTCCCCGCCTGGACATGGGCGCGGCCAGCATCAAGATCAACGACGACGGCTCGTTCAATCTGCTGGTTGGCGCGACGGACCTGGGCACCGGCTCTGATACCGTGCTGACTCAGATGGCCGCCGAGGTGCTGGGCTGTACGCCGGACGACTTTATCACGTATTCGTCCGACACGGACTTTACGCCGTTCGATAAGGGCGCGTATGCATCCAGCACGACCTACATCTCCGGGCGCGCGACGGTGGTCGCGGCGGAGCGCGTGGCCGAGCAGATGCGCGCAGTCGCCGCCAAGATGTTCAACAAGGACGAGGACACTACGCCGGTCGAGCCAGACGATGTCGTCTTACACGACCGGGCCGCGCACGCGCCGGATGGCCGCGCGATCTCACACCGCGAGATCGCGCTCCACAGCCTGCACGCCGAGGACCAGCACCAGATCATGGCGGTCGGAAGCTGGGTCAGCCCCGATTCACCGCCGCCCTTCGCAGCGCAATACCTGACGATCACGCTTGATACTGAAACCGGCCAGATTACCGTTGATGAGATGGTGATGGCGGTTGATGGCGGCGTGATTATCAACCCGGTTACGGCCAGCGGGCAGGTCGAGGGCGGCATGGTTCAGGCGCTTGGCTATGGACATGCTGAGGAAATGGCCTTCGACGCCGGGGGGCGGATGCTCAACCCGCGCTTCGGACCTTACCCGATCTATCGGGCGAATGAGGCGCCGGAGATGGGCGTGATCTTTGTGGAAACGTACGAGCCGACTGGCCCGTTCGGCGCGAAAGCGGTTGCCGAAATCCCGCTCGACGGCGCGGGTCCGGCGCTGGCGAATGCGGTATATGACGCAGTTGGCGTGCGGATTCTCGATGCGCCACTGCTGCCGGAGAAAGTCTGGCGGGCGCTGCGTGCGCAGGCGTCAGGCGCTGATGAGAGAGAGGCCGCTCGATGAGCGACGATCGCGCCGTGTTTGAGGCAGTCGTGACCGCCCAGCGCGAGAATAAGCTGGCGGCGCTGGCAACCGTGATCGAGACACAAGGCTCCGTGCCGCGCCAGGCGGGAAGCAAGATGCTGATCTGGCCCGACGGCCAGATCGTCGGCACGGTCGGCGGCGGGCAGATGGAGGCGTACATTATCGGTGAAGCGCAGGCCGCGCTGCGCGACGGAGCGACCCGCGTGCTGACGTACAATCTGAGCGATCTGGGCGCAGGCGATCCGGGCGTGTGCGGGGGGACGGTGCGTGTCTTTGTCGAGCCGCTGCTGACTCCGGTGACGCTGGTCGTGATCGGCTGCGGACACGTTGGCAAGGCCGTCGCAGAGCTGGCGAAGTGGCTGGAGCTGCACGTGGTTGTGGTTGATGACCGGCCCGGCTACGCGACGCCTGAAGCGATCCCTGGTATGGATGGCTATCACACTGTCGCGGCGGCGGAGCTGCTCGATCACGTGGCGATCACGCCCCGGACGGCGGTAGCCGCCGTGACTCGTGGCCTGCCAGTTGACGAGCGACTGCTGCCGGTATTGCTCGCCACTGAGGCGCCGTACATCGGGCTGATCGGTAGCCGGCGGCGCTGGGCGCTGACAATCGAGGCGTTGGAAGCGCAGGGCCTCCCGCGCGAGCAGCTCAGCCGCGTGCGCGCGCCGATCGGCCTGGAGATCGGCGCCGAGACGCCGAAAGAGATTGCGGTCAGCATCCTGGCCGAGATCATCATGGTGCTGCGCCAGGCGACCGGCCAACCGATGCAGTGGCACGGTACGGCGGCGCAGGCTGCCCGGCAGAACGCCGCGAGCCAGGATAGGGTCGAGAACGTGATGGAATAATGCCAGCGGGCGCGGGGCAACCCTTGTGCGCCGGCAGGGCAGGAGGAAAAGGACCGGGTGTGACGCTCAAGCTGCTTGCGGTCAGTGACGTGGCGCTGCCGCAGCTTCAGGACTCGACATATCTCTGCCGAACCTACGCGGATGTCAGACTGCTGGTGAGCTGCGGCGATATGCCGGCCAGTTATCTTGACTACATCAGCTCGGTGCTGAATGTCTCGCTCTATTACGTGCGGGGCAACCACGACGAGAATTACGTGGAGCGCCAGCCCGGCGGGGATGACCTGCACCGGCGCATCCTGCGCGCTGACCGTTTTTCGTTCCTGGGGCTGGAAGGGTCCATTCGCTACAACCGGGGACGTGTGCAGTACACCGACTCTGAGATGTTCTCGATCGTGCTGCGGCTGATGCCCCGGCTGCTGGCGCTTCGCTCGGTGCGCGGATACAGCGTCGATGTAGCTGTGACGCATTCGCCGCCGCGCGGTATTCACGATCTGCCCGGCGACCGCGCGCATCGCGGCTTTCGCGCGTTCCGCGTCCTGATCGCGTGGGCCAGGCCGCGCTACCTGCTGCATGGACACATCGATACCTGGGGCAACCGCCAGGCGGTTGAAACGGTGTACTGCGGCACGCGAGTGATTAACATCAACCCGTCGCGCGTGCTGGCGCTCGAAGAGCCGCCCGGCGGTTCCGGATGAGGCTTGCAGGCGCTCGCACCGGCCCGCTGTGTGTGATACCATCTCTGCGGATCGGCGATCATGACTTTGATGACCCTGTTTTTCGACTAGACTGCGTGGCGAAAGAGCATGTGGCGAAACTACTATAGTGTAACTTCCCTTGAAGAAGCGCTTGGCCTGCTGAGTCAGTACCGCGCCGGTGCGCGGATCGTCGCGGGCGGGACCGATCTCGTCATCGAATTCGAGCGCGGGCAGCGCCCCGGCGTGGAAACGCTGATCGATCTGACGCGCGTGCCGGGCCTGGACCAGATCGCCGCCTTCGGCGATGCGATCCGGCTCGGGCCGCTGGTGACGCACAATCACGTCGTGGACAGCCGCGTGATCCAGGCGCGCGCGTTTCCGCTCGCTCAGGCGGCGTGGCAGGTCGGCGCGCCGCAGATTCGCAATCGCGGGACTGTCGCGGGGAACGTCGTCACGGCGAGTCCCGCGAACGACACGATTACGCCGCTGTGGGCGCTCGGCGCAGAAGTGACGCTGACGTCGGTCAGCGGCGAACGCACGCTCAGCTTTCCGGCGTTTTACCAGGGCGTGCGTCGCACTGCGATGCAGCCTGATGAGCTGCTGACCGCCATCACATTTCCCGCGCTGGCAGCGCACGAGCGCGGCCTCTTCCTCAAGCTCGGCCTGCGACAGGCGCAGGCGATCGCGGTGGTGAACGCGGCGGTCATCCTCGGTTTCGACGGCGACACAGTGACTTCGGCCAAGATTACCCTCGGCAGCGTGGCGCCGACGATCATCCGCGTGCCAGCGTGCGAGGACTTCCTTATCGGGCAGGCGCTGGATGATACGGTGATCCGCGAGGCGGCGCGGCTGGCGGCGGGTGTGCCCAGGCCGATTGATGACGTGCGCGGCTCGGCGGCGTACCGGACAGAGATGGTCCGCGTCCTGGTCGGGCGGGCGCTGCGCGCGCTGCGCAACGGAACGGAGCGCGACGGCTGGCCGCAGGAGCCGCCGATGCTGTGGGGCGAGGACCGGGGCCGCGTGCGCCGCTCCCTGCCAGAGATGGTTCGCCACGAAGATGACGCGGCGGATACGATCGTGACGACGGTCAACGGGCAGACATACACGCGCACCGGCGGTATCAACAAGACGCTGCTGCGCTTCCTGCGCGAAGATATCGGGCTGCCCGGCACGAAGGAAGGCTGCGCCGAAGGTGAGTGTGGCGCATGCACTGTGTTCCTGGACGGCGTGGCGGTGATGGCCTGCCTGGTACCTGCGCCACGCGCGCACGGGGCGGAAATCGTCACGGTCGAAGGGCTGGCGCAGGACGGCGAGTTGCACCCGCTCCAGTCAGCGTTTGTGGAGGCAGGAGCGGTCCAGTGCGGATATTGCACGCCGGGCTTCCTGATGTCCGGTGCGAAGCTGCTGGAGGAGCATCCTCAACCGTCGCACGAGCAGATCGTGCACAGTATTACCGGCAATCTGTGCCGCTGCACCGGCTACTACAAGATCATTGAGGCTTTTGAGAAGGCCGCCGAGCGCGCCTCTCCGGCGGTGGCAGCAGTCACCGATCAGGCGCCGGACTAGCAACCGCGGGCACACAGGGGAGACAGGCTATGCCGCGCACATACAGGCCGGTTGAGGCCAAGAAGAAACGCCGCAAGAAAGGGCTGCGTCCGCTTCTGGGACTGGTTCTGGCGCTCATGCTCGGTGTTATCACCTACGTTGTTGCGCCGTATGGAGTCGAATTATTGGAAGGCCAGAGCGGCGACATCGCCCGCCAGCTTGCCCAGTTTCGGGTCGATTATGGCGAGCGTGCCCCGGACTATGTGGCGGCTTTTCTGCTGTGGATCGTTCTGCTGGCGATCCTCGCCTTCGCAGCGGCAGTCACGATTGGCGAAGACCCTGAGAAGGAAGTCTTTAAGTACATGGGTCCATCGCCTGCTGACCGCGACAAGCAGGTTAAGCGGCTGCGGCGCGAACTCAAAGACGCGAAGCAGCGCGACAAAGAACACAAATCGTCCTGAGCGGGGACGCCAGGCGCAACGACATTTTCGTACGCGAGGAGCGAAGTGGGCGTGGAAGAACGAACCAGTTCGATTGGGCAGAGCATGTTTCGGGACGACGCCATCGGGAAAGTGACTGGCGAGACAGCTTATCCCGGCGACATTGACCTGGACGGCCAGTTGTGGATGAAAATCCGTTTTTCGGATCGCGTGCACGCGCGGATTACCGCGCTCGACACGAGCCTGGCAGCAGCGTACCCCGGCGTGGTAGCGGTGTTCACGGCGCGCGATGTTCCCGTGAATGAATATGGGTTGGGTATACCGGATCAGCCGGTGCTGTGCGGGCCAGGCAGCAGCCAGGCAGGCGCGGACATCGTGCGCTGTGTCAGCGACCAGATCGCGCTGGTCGTGGCAGAATCGGAAGAAGCGGCAGCGGCGGCGCGGGACCTGATCCAGATCACCTATGAGGATCTGCCGGCAGTTACCGACGTGCTGGCGGCGATGGAAGACGGTGCGCCGCAGGTGCACCCCGGCGCTGAGCGGAACATCCTCTGCCACTACAAGATTCGTCATGGTGACATCGAAGCGGGTTGGCGGCAGGCCGAAGTCGTGGTCGAAGGGGAGTATCGCACCGGCTACCAGGAACATGCCTATCTCCAGCCGGAGGCCGGCCTCGGCTTCATCGACGACGAGGGGCGTGTCACAGTAGTGGTCGCAGGGCAGTGGGTGCACAAGGATCGCGAGCAGGTCGCGCACGCGCTGGGCCTGCCGGAAGAACAGGTCCGGATCATCTACCCGGCTATCGGTGGGGCGTTCGGCGGGCGCGAAGACATGTCGGTTCAGATCGTACTCGCGCTGGCCGCGTGGAAGCTGCGACGCCCGGTCAAGATCATCTGGAGCCGCGCGGAGTCGATTGTCGGGCACCACAAGCGGCATCCGACGATTATCCGCGCCCGGTGGGGCGCGACCCGCCAGGGCAAGCTGGTTGCAGCGGAAGCGACCGTGATCGGAGACTCCGGCCCCTACGCCTACACCACGCCAAAGGTGATGGGCAACGCGCACTTCATGGTATCCGGCCCCTACGAGATTCCTAACGCCAGCGTAGATACCTACGGCGTCTATACCCACAATATCCCGTCAGGCGCGTTCCGAGGGTTCGGTGGACCGCAAGGCTGTTTTGCGGCGGAAGGCCAGATGAACAAGCTGGCCGAGGCGCTGGATATGGACCCGGTCGAGCTGCGGCTGAAGAATGTGCTGCACGACGACAGCATTACTGTACTCGGAACGCCGCTGCCGCCTGGTGTGACGCTTGCGAGGGTAGTCGCGGAAGGCGTCGGGCAGAGCGGCGCGTGGACGCAGACCGCGCAGGGTTGGCAGCGTGCTAACGGCGCGCCACCCACGCGATCCAACCGGCGGCGCGGGACCGGCGTGGCGATCGGCTTCAAGAACGTCGGGTTCAGTTTTGGCGCGGCCGAGCACAACTGGGCGACAGTTGAGCTGTACGGCGCGGCAGAGATCGAGCGCGTGGTGGTGCGTCAGGCCGGCGCGGACGTCGGCCAGGGCGCGCACACTGTTTTTCGCCAGATGGCCGCCGAAGGTGCGGGCGTGCCGGTCGAGTGCGTTGAGCTGATCGGCCACGACACCGCCGAGACGGGCAACTCCGGCAGCACCTCGGCCTCGCGCATGACCTTCATGGCCGGTAACGCGATCAAGGGCGCAGCGGAGCAGGCGCTTGAGAAATGGCGCACCGAGGAGCGCCCGGCGATTGCCACGTACAAATATGTGCCGCCTAAAACCACGCCGTATGACAAGGAGACCGGCCACGCTAACCCGAACTTCGCGTATGGCTACATGGCGCAGGTTGCCGAGGTCGAGGTCGATGTCGAGACCGGCCACATCACCATTCTGCGCGTCGTGTCGGCGCATGATGTCGGCAAAGCGATCAACCCGCAGCAGATCGTCGGCCAGGTCGAAGGTGCGGTTGTCCAGGCGGCGGGATATACCGTGATGGAGAACCTGATCAGCCGTGAGGGGCGCATCCTGACCCCGTATCTCTCGACGTACCTGATCCCGACCGTGCTGGACATCCCGCACGAGATCGAGCCGGTGATCCTCGAATACGCCGATCCACGCGGCCCATGGGGTGCGCGCGGTATGGCCGAAATGCCGTTCATGACGCTCGCTCCGGCAGTCGCGGCGGCGCTGCACGACGCGACGGGTATCTGGTTTGACGAAATTCCGCTCACGCCGGAGCGCGTGGTGTTCAAGCTGCGACAGCATGGCATCGATGCTTTTTAGCGACGCGCTGATCGTGGTGCGCGGCGGTGGCGATCTGGCAACCGGCGTCATCTACCGCCTGTCGAAGGCCGGTTTTCCTGTAATTGTGACCGAATTGGCCCGGCCGCTCGCCATCCGGCGGGCGGTCGCAGTTTCGTCGGCGGTGTTCGACGGCGCTATCGAGATCGAAGGGCTACGCGGAATTCGCGCTGCCGGCGGCGCAGAAGCGCGCGCGCTGGCGGCTGAGGGCGAAATTCCGGTGCTGGTCGATCCCGACGGCGCGAGCTTGCCTGCGCTGCGCCCGGTGGTGATCATCGATGCGCGCATGACGAAGCGCAACCTCGGCACGCGCCGCGACGACGCATCCCTGGTGATCGCGCTCGGGCCGGGTTTCAGCGCAGGCGACGACTGTCACGCCGTGATTGAGACCAATCGCGGGCACCGGCTGGGCCGGGTGATCTGGCACGGCAGCGCCGAGCCGGACACGGGCCGCCCTGGCGCGGTCCAGGGCAAGCAGAACGAACGTGTGCTGCGCGCCCCGGCGGATGGCTTCGTCGAGCCGCACGCCGCGATCGGTGACCGATTGGCGGCGGGTGAGGTCGTGGCGACGGTGGCTGAGGCGCTGGTCCTGGCGCCGTTTGACGGTGTGCTGCGCGGGTTGATCCATCCATCTGTTTCTGTTACAACCGGAATGAAGATCGGCGACGTGGACCCGCGCGGTGAGCGCGTGTTCTGCTTCGAGATCTCGGAAAAAGCGCTGGCGATTGGCGGAGGCGTTGTTGAAGCCGTGCTGAGTGCGCCGCAGATCGCGCCGGTGCTGCAAGCTGTGCGCCGCCAGGCCGGATAGGCGCCGCGCTCACCCAGAGAATAAGTATGGACTAAGCGATGCGATTAGCCGACGCGCTGCGCGTGCAGCGTGGGGAGATGGTCGGGTTCGTCGGAGCTGGCGGCAAAACGTCAGCTCTGTTTCGCCTTGCCCACGAGCTGCGCGCCGATGGTTGGCGCGTGATTGGCACGACGACGACGCGCCTGGCCCGCCACGAAATTCTGCACGTCCCATGCGCGCTGGCGATGGCAGCGCGCACGAGTCCGGCGGCGGTGCGGCGATGCCTTGACGAGCACGGGTTTGTCTTCCTTTACAGCTATGAAGACAACCGCCGTGACAAAATAATCGGCCTGGCGCCAGAGACGCTCTCGCGGCTGGTCGATGCGGTTAACTCCGACGCGCTGCTGATTGAGGCGGATGGATCGCGGCGACTGCCGCTCAAGGCGCCGCGCGGCAACGAGCCGGTTCTGCCTGCCGATGTGTCGCTGGTCGTGCCGGTCGCGGGAATCGATGCGCTCGGCCAGCCGCTCGACGCCGAGCACGTCTTCAACGTCGAGCGCATCATCGAGCGTTACGGCTTCCCGGAAGGCGAGCCGCTGCTGCCCCCCTGGATGGCGCTGACGCTGCGTGATCCGGAATTGGGGCTGCGCGGCGTGCCGGAGACAGCGCGCGTCGTAGGGCTGTTGAACAAGGTCCCGCGCAGCGGATACGAGCGGGCGCGAGCGCGGCTGGTGGCGCAGATCATGCTGCGCTCGACGCGGATCGAGGCGGTGGCGCTCGGCGCAGCGCAGTCCCCGGCTGATCCGATTCACGAGGTGCAGCAGCGCGTCGCGGCGGTCGTGCTGGCAGCGGGACAGTCGCGGCGGATGGGCCGTTCCAAGCCGCTGCTGCCGTGGAGCGACGGCCAGACCGTGATCGAGACGATTGTGCGGCGGCTGCTGATGTTCCGCCTGGCGGAGATCGTGATCGTAACCGGGTACCAGGGCGAGGCGGTGCGGCGCACGCTGGAGCACCTGCCGGTGTCGTTTGTTGAGAACGAGGATTACGCGGCGGGTGAGATGATCTCCTCGCTGCAAGCCGGGCTGGGCGCGCTGCCGGAGACGACCGCCGGGGCGCTGGTCGTGCTGGGCGATCAGCCCGCGCTGGACGGGCGCGTCGTCCGCGATGTGCTGGCGGGCTACGCCGAGGGGCGCGGCGCGATTGTCGCGCCGGTCTATCGTGGCGAGCGCGGGCACCCGGTGCTGTTTGACCGGCGCTTCTGGCCGGAGCTGCTGGCGCTGGAGCAGGGTGTGCCGCGCGACGTGATCCGCCGCTATCCCCACGATCTGGCGCTGGTCGAGGTTAGCAGTGACAGCATCCTGACCGACATCGACACGCCAGAGCAGTACCGGCGCGCGCGCATCCTTGCCGGATTGACGTAGCAGACTGGCTCGCGCCTACGAGCCGCCAGGAGTCGGTGAGACGATAGACCCGGCTGGAGCGAGCGGGGTCGGCGTGGGCGGCGGCTCGCTGAGGCGAATCGAAATCTCGCACAGCGCGATCATCGTCAGCGTGTTGTCGAAGACGGTCAGACGAAAGCGATAATCCCCCTGGGGAAAGTTGATCGGCAGCAGGTCACCGAGTGGCCCATTGATGACCGGCTCGGTGTACTCGCCGATCGGCGCGAATTCCGCGCCCGGCTGGGCTGGCTTGATCTCGAAGCGGTAGAACGAGAAATTGCTGATGCTAGCCGTGCCCCACACCGTCGTGGCTTCAAACAGAAGCTGGCCGTTGCCGGGGATGAAAATCCAGGCGGCGTCTTCTGCGCAGCCGATCGCAGCGGGCATGTCCGGGATGATCGTCCCGACCGGCGTGGCGGTCGGCGGCGGCGTCGCGAAGATGATCTCTCCTTCTTGTTCCAGGGGATTAACGTTCAGATTGACCGGAGCATTTGCGACCGGCGTGCTGGTGATGAAGACGCGCGGCGCGCTGGGGCCATCGCCGCCTTCGCCCACGCGAATATCACGCAGCGTGGGGGCGACCAGCGCGCTGATCGCCCAGACACCCGCTACGAACTCAATCAATAAGCCCCCGAACGTGATTGCGTTGGCCCGACGGACGAGAGCGTGCTCGCGCTCCAGCTTAAACTGCGCCACGTCAAGCTCGCGCCGGGCGCGCAGGAAGCGGTACCCCATCCACAGAATACCGCCCGCGCCGATGATATACAGCCCGGTTGCGATGCTCTCGATGAAAAAGGCCAGGCTGGTCATGCTTCGGGCTGGTTTTCCACATCTGCCGGATCATAGGGTGGCAGGTCGGCCAGCAC
>JADLHR010000041.1 GCA_020848665.1 Anaerolineae bacterium | reverse complement strand
CGTTGACGTGAAACAGAAACGTCGGCGGATCGACGCGCACCTGCTGCGCCAGAAAGATTTTCAGCGGGCGCGGCTGCTTGGTCGCAGGCGCGTGTCGCAGCATCGCCTCGCGCACGATCTCGTTCAGTTCGCTGGTGGGAATGCGCACCAGCCGCTCTTCCTGCACCTGAGCCGCTGTTTCGAGCACAGTGTGAATACGCTGGCCGGTCAGCGCGCTGACGAACAGCACCGGCACATAGGGCATAAAAGCCAGTCCCTGCCGGATTTTCTCCATGAACTCGTTCATGGTGCTGGAGTCTTTTTCGATCACGTCCCATTTGTTGACGACAATCACCGCGCTCTTATGCTCTTCCTGAATCATCCCCGCGATGTGCGCGTCCTGCTGCGTCACGCCATCGGTAGCATCGACTACCAGCAGCGCCACGTCTGCCCGCTCGATAGCCTTTAGCGCGCGCAGCACGCTGTATTTCTCGACGCCCGGATCGATCCGGCCCCGGCGCCGGATTCCGGCGGTATCGATCAGCACCAGCGGAATCCCGTTCCAGGTCAGCGCGGTGTCGATCGCGTCGCGCGTTGTTCCGGCTACCGGGCTGACGATGGCGCGCTCCTCGCCGAGCAGCCGGTTCAGCAGCGAGCTTTTGCCGACGTTGGGTCGGCCAACGATCGCGATATGAATGGTCGGGTCGTCGGTGTCATCTTCGTCCAGGTCCGGCGCGGGCTTGAACGGCAGCGCCTCGACCACAGCGTCAAGCAGGTCGCCTGTACCGGTGCCATGAAAAGCCGACAGCGCGAAGACTTCGTCCATGCCCAGCCCGTAAAACTCGAACGTGTCATCGCGGCGCTGCGGGTTATCGGCTTTGTTGGCGGCGACGATCACCGGCTTGCTGGAGCGGTGCAGGATTTCGGCGACTTCCTGATCGGCGGCAGTCACGCCCTGGATCGCGTCCACGACGAACACGATCACGTCAGCATCGGCAATCGCGATCAGGGCCTGGGCGCGGATTTCCTCGACAAAGCGCGCACTGCCTTCTTCGAGCGGGCTGCCTGGCGTCTGCCTGGGCTGGTAAAGCTCCAGCCCGCCGGTATCGACGACGTTGAACAGCACGCCGTTCCACTCGACCTCGCCGAACAATCGGTCGCGCGTGGTGCCGGGCACGTCAGACACGACAGCCTTGCGCTGGCCGACGAGGCGGTTAAACAGCGCAGATTTTCCAACATTGGGCCGCCCGACCAGGGCGACAAGTGGTTTTCTCATCGATTCGTCACATTCATTAGGGGAAGCTTTGGCGTTGATTGTAGCGCATCCGGGGGGCCGGTGGAAGGCTTACCCTGCGCCGCGCCGCTTTCCAGAAATGCAGAAGAGCGCGTGTGCGCTCTTCCGGCTTGCTCAGGGTATCGCAACAGTATATCAGGTGGGGGTGGGGAGCATACGGATTAGCGATACCCCGGTCACACCGATGGTGGATTCACCCGCATCGACTGACTAGCCTAACCGTAGCACGCGGGAATTAAGGCGTGATTAAAATCCCGTAGAAATAGAATAACGGTCAGCGAGGATCATGGTCACGGCGTCGCGGTTGGTCCGGCTGGCATCTCGGTTGCGGGCGCGCTCATACTCGGTGTTGGGCTGATCACCTCGATCGATTCCATGTTGGCGGCGAGCAGGGTCGGTGTGGGGGTGGGCTGCCCATCGATCGGCGCAAGCGTCAGACTCAATTCCTCCGGCTGGACGCTGAGCGTCAGCCCAGCCAGAGCCGGGCCGCCGTCGATCAGTGGCTGCGGGCGGACCTGGTGATTGCCGACGCTCAGGTTCGCCAGGTCAACTTCGACTGTCACCTGGCCCGCGCTCGGCAGGCGGTCCTGCGGCCCGGTGATAAAGACCGTCACGATGCTGGCAAGCCCCTGCACGCGGAAGCGCGTCTCGTCCAGACCGGTCACCACGACCGGGACATCCTCGTACTGACGCGTGTTGATCTGCGGCGAAATCCGCACTGTGACGCTGATGAGCTGGTCTTCAGGCGCCAGCCGCACGCCATCCGGCAGCAGGACCGGGACTTCGACCGTGAAGGTCTCGGTTCGCCCGCGCAGGTCAATCGGCGCCGTGCGCACGACGCGGTTCATGCGGGTAATCGCGTCGCGGTCACCGGTGACGCCGACCGAGCGCGGGCTGAAGGCGTCGTAGCCCTCGAAGACATAGCCGTCAGGCGGCGAGCCGGTGGTAGCCGGCAGCACCTCGATAGGCGTGACATCTTCGCGCGCCTGAATATCAATCGAGCAGACCACACTGGCGGGCGACAGCTCGACACTTGTGACCGTGCGCCCGCTGGCATTGACTGGAATCAGATCAAAGGTCTCGGTGAAGGGGTTGCGCTTGTCGCTCAAATCCATCCGAACTTCGGCGGCGCGCACGCTGCTGACGCGGTCTGCGCTGCCGCGCACAATCACTTCTGTCTGGTCGCAGACCAGCTCGGAAGGGTAGCTGTACCCCAGCGGCGGTTCGCGCCGGACCACGATCTCGATTGGGGTGCGCGCCTCGGCCATCGCGCCGACTTCGAGCGTGAGCGTGCTGGGGCGGACGGCGGCGACCGTGCCGTAGCGCGGCGAGTTGATCGCCGCTTCCAGCTCCACGCGGTACTCTCCTGGCGCGCGCACGTCTTCGAGCGCGGCGGTCACGGTGACATCGTCAGGAACCAGCAGGCCCCATTCGCTCTGCTGCGTGCGGATGAAAACGCTGACCGTCTGCGGCAGCGCCTGCTGGTTGACCAGCACGAACCCATCCGGAATCGCGTAAACGATGTCAACGCCCTTCAGCTCGCGCTCCTCGACCGGGTTGTTCGCCATCGTTGCGGCGACCCATACCACCAGCGCCAGGAACAGTGAGATCAGCACCCAGCCGAGGTTGCGGGTGATCACTTGCAGTGGAGAGGAGTCAGCCATGATACGTTAACTGCGCTGGGTGGCTCATGCAGCTTTACGTCCGCGCCCGGTGTCGTCGCGATCCTGGCGAAAGCGCGCGATCTCGGTCCGCGCGCGGTTCAACAGCCCCGTCCACGGCCAGGGACGGGCCTCTTCGGGCTTGTCGTTGGTGTAGAACGCGCTCAGGATGGTGCGCAGCCGGTTGGCGTCCAGACGGCGGATCATGCGGCCCCGGTTGGCGACCGAGATGCGCCCGGTTTCCTCGGAGATGATCACCGTCAGGCCGTCGGATACTTCGCTGATGCCCAGCCCGGCGCGATGGCGTGTGCCCAGCTTGCGGTCGGTCAGATTGCGCCCCGACGACAGTGGCAGCACCGAGGCTGCGCTCGCTACGCGCCCGTTGCGGATGATCACCGCGCCGTCGTGCAGCTCGGTCTTCGGCCAGAAGACGGTCAGAAACAGCTGCGGGCTGACCTCGGCATCCAGCGGCACGCCGGTCTTGATGAACTCCTCCAGCGAGTCGTTGCGCTCCAGCACGATCAGCGCGCCGTGCCGCCGCTCCGAAAGCCGCGCCGCCGCCGCGCAGATCGCGTCGATCACCTGTTCGTCCGCTGTATATGAGGGCGTGCGACTGAAGAGGTTGCTCAGGCCGGTCCGCCCGACGCGCTCCAGGGCGCGCCGCAGTTCCGGCTGGAAGATGACCGGGATAGCGACGGCTGTCGCGGTCAACAGGTTATTCAGCACCCAGCGGAAGGCGACCCATTCCAGGGTCGAGGCGAGCAGCCCAATCGCCAGGACGACGACCAGCGTGCCGCGCAGCAGCGGGACGGCCTGCGTGCCGCGCATCAGCAGCCCGGCGGCGAAAATCAGCGCCGCCACGACCAGCACATCCGGCACGTCGCTCCACTGGAAGGTCTGAAGCGTCCAGATCAGTCTCATCGCTTGCCCATCGCCCGACGGCGCGCCCCGGTCACTGAGCGGGTGCGCGTGTCTTTCGCTAACGTATCACTCACTGCCAATAACCCATTACAACCGATACACGTCTACCCACTGAGTTGTCTCAATAGCCGCCGGTAATCATCGACATTGCGCGGGTTGAGCGCGATGATCCGCCGGATGGTGACCAGCGCGTCGTTGTGCAGACCGGCTTCAAGCTGAAGCTCGGCCAGCGAGTCAAGCTGCTCGACCGCCTGGGTCAGGTTACCAGTCTGGCGGTAGACCGCCGCCAGGCGCGAGCGCAGCGCCATATCCTGCGGATAGCGCGTGACCTGCTCCTCCAGCACCTTGATGATCTGCCCGGCGCGATGCTCACGCGCGTAGACGCGCAGCAGGCCATCCAGCTCACGCACCGCCGAGATTGGGTCGTTGAGCCGGTAATTCAGGTCCACCAGCATCCGCCGTGCGCGCTCGTCGCCGGGGTCGAGCTTGCGTATCTGCTCGTAGGTGCGCATCGCCTGGCGCAGGTCGAACACGCTCACATCGATGTCGCCCAGCCGGTGCAGGATATGGACCATCCGCTCGGTCGGAGCTTCGACACGCTCGGCCAGCTGGATCGCGGCGTGATAGGTGGCGCGGGCGGCTTCCAGGTCGCCAAGCTGGTAGTACGCGTCCGCCAGGTCGATGTGCTGGCTGAGGACCTCGGCCCACCGTTCCTGTTTTTGCAGCAGGTCGATCAGGCTGCGGTGCAGCTTGACATCCATTGGCGCAATCCGGAGCGCCTCCTGCAAAATTTCGGCGGCGCGCTCGGTGTCCCCGCGCATCAGGTAGACATTGGCGACGAGATCGTACTTGACGATCGCGTCCTGAATGTTGTCGCGTTCCAGCAGAATCTGGCCGATACGCCAGTGGATCGGCAGGTAGTCCGGTGCCGATTCCAGCAGAAAATGCGCCTGGTCCATCGCCAGCATCAGTAGCCCTTCGCGCAGATACTCGTCAACCAGGTTCAGGCCCTCGGTGACACGGTCGTTGATGTACGGGACAATGCTGATCAACGACTCCGGCTCTTCGAGCGTAATGGCCTCTTCAAGCTGGCGGCGCGTCTTGGCGATGCGCTGCTTCCAGTTCGGCCCGGTCAGCAGCTCCAGAAAGCGCTCGTTCATGCGCCGGATCTGCTGGTCGTCCGCGTCTTCGATCCCGGCCGTCAGCCGGTCGTAGATTGTGCCAAGCTGGGCGGCTTCATCCGGCCGCTGCACCAGCCCGACATCCACCAGTCGCAGCGTCTGAATCAGGTAGTACGCGGCAGCGCGGTGGTTGCGTTGGACGAAGTGCGCCATGCTGAGGCCCTGCATTGCGCCGGGCGACAGCAGCGGGTCTTTGCCGGCTTCGTCCAGGCTGCGAATGGCTTCTTTCCACTCGCCCACGTCGAGCAGCAGCACGCCCAGGTTAATGAAGATGCCAGGGTGGTTGAACCCTGCCTTCAGCGCGCGCTTATACGCGGCGATGGCGTTTTCCACGTCGTCCACGCGCTGGCACTCGATCGCTTCCAGCACCTGCGTGCCAGCTTCGCTGAGATCGCCGGTATCGAAGACGGCTGCCGCCAGCGCAGCCAGCCCGAATTCCATCGCCTCGCCGAGCGGACCGCGCGGGTCGTCTTCACCCCCCGCGTCGTCTCCTTCCAGCGCGGCGGCGTCGAAGGCGCGCTCGCGGCGCGTGGTCACCGCCGGGGCGTCGTCTTCGAGCACGTCTGGTGAAATAAGCTGGCCGGTTTTGAGCGCCTGAAGCGTATTGAGCGCCTGCGGGTGACCCGGCTCCAGCCGCAGCGCGCGCTCGACGGCCTGGCTTGCGATGTCCGGGCGGTTGGCGCGCTGGAAGGTGAACGCCAGGCTGAGGTATTCGCGGACTGCGGCGCGGCGCTGGCCGGTGCGCTCGTAGGCGAGGGCCAGCCGCTGATGAATCTGCACCAGCCCGGAGGTCAGCTGCGTCGCGCGCTCCCAGTTGGCGATCGCCTTTTCCAGGTCGCGCTGCGCCAGGTAAAGCTCTGCGACGTTGATATACTGCTGCGCGGCTTCTTTCAGACGACCAAGCCGCTCCAGCACGTCGGCGCTTTTTTCGAGCGGGATGGTGTCGTCGGGCGCGAGCTGGTGCGCGCGAGTGTAGACTTTGAGCGCGTCTTCGAGCCGCCGCGCCTGAAGCAGCGCCAGGCCGAGGCTGTTGTGCGCACCCGGATCGTCGGGGAACTCCTGCACCGCGCGCCCATAGGCGGCGATGGCCCGGTCCCAATGCTGGTCCCACGCCGCGCTGTGACCGACGTTCATCGCCTGCTCGTAGATGTGACGGTTCCCTGCCATCTCGCGCTCAGTCCTCGGTTCAGTTCCCGGCGGCGTTGCCCGTGTGCGCGCCTAGCACTCAGTCAGCATGGTTTTGATGCACAGATTCTTCGGAACTAAGCGTAATCTTGCGTTTTTATGCATCAGATTTCGATTGACTGAGTACTAGAGGCTGTTATGCACTTTGTGGTCTGGCTTCCAGGCCATCCCCCATCCTTCCGACCTGCGGTCGGCTTTCCTTCCCCCAGAACGAGGGAAGGAAAAAAAGCCGGATGGACTCCCCTTCCCTCATTTTGGGGGCAAGGGGCCGGGGGATGGGGGGCTTTACCCGGTG
>JADLHR010000040.1 GCA_020848665.1 Anaerolineae bacterium | reverse complement strand
TGGCGCTGCGTGCGCAGACGGGTGCGCCGCTCAGCGCGTCTGCTGACGAGGCGTCTTCTGCGCTCGCGCTGCGCGAAGGGCTGGCGCGCTGGACGATCCAGCAGCGTCAGAACGTGATCGTGGACGATGTGCCGGGTGATTCGCGCTGGCGGTTTGCTGGCGCGGGGGACGAGGCGCCGCGCTCGGCGCTGGTGGCGCTGATCGAAGCCGCCGAAGAAATCCTGGGCGTGATGCTGCTCGGCAGCGCGCAGCCGTCGGCCTTCACCGTCGATCACCTGCGGCTGGTGGTCGCCTCGACCAGCCAGATCGCCAACGCGATAAACAATGCCGAGTTGTACAGCCTGATCCGCGATCAGGCCGAGCGGCTGGGCGCTATGCTGCGCCAGGAGCAGGTCGAGGCGACCAAGAGCAGCGCGATCCTCGACTCGGTCGCGGACGGCGTGATGGTCGCGGACCAGCACGGCCAGGTGATCGGCTTCAACTCGACCGCCGAGCGTATTCTCGGCATTCCCGGCAGCCGGGTGCTGGGCCGTCCGACCTCGATTGTCGCCGGGCTGTACAGCAGCGGCGGGCGCTGGCTGAACACAGTCAACCGCTGGCTGAAGCAGCCGCACGACTACCAGCCGGGCGAGTTCCTGGAAGAACGCCTGTCGCTGGAAGACGGCCGCGTGATCAGCGTGCGCCTCTCGCCGGTTTATCTGGGCGAGCAGTTCCTGGGCACAGTGTCGATCTTCCGTGACATCACGCGCGATGTTGAGGTAGACCGGCTGAAAAGCGAGTTCGTGGCGACCGTCTCGCACGAGCTACGCACGCCGATGACCTCGATCAAAGGCTACGCCGACCTGCTGCTGCTTGGCGCAGCGGGCGAAGTCTCGGAGCAGCAGCAGTATTTTCTGGATGTCATCAAACAGAACGCGGACCGGCTGAGCACGCTGGTTAACGACCTGCTCGACATCTCGCGGATTGACCAGCAGCGCGTTGTGCTGCAACTGGAACAGGTCGCCGCTGGCGACGTGCTACGCGAGGCGCTGGAGCACCTGCGTGAGCGTGTGGAGGACAGGAAACGCGAGATGACGCTGGCGCTTGACCTGCCCGAAGCCGCCGATCTTACGCTGTGGGGCGACGCCAGGAAGCTCGCGCAGATTATGGCGAACCTGGCGGATAACGCGTTCAACTACACGCCGCCGGGCGGCACGATCAGGCTGGGCGCACGGCCCCGCCCGGATACAAACACGGTGATCCTGAGCGTGGCCGACACCGGGATCGGCATCCCGCCGGAGATGGGCGACCGCGTCTTCGAGCGGTTCTTCCGAGGCGACGAAGCGCAGGAACTGGTGATGGACACGCCCGGCACCGGCCTGGGACTGTCGATTGTCAAGGAATATGTCGAGATGCTTCACGGCAGCATCTGGTACAAAAGCGATCCGGGACGCGGGACGACTTTCTACGTCGAGCTGCCGGCTACCGGCGCTGCGTCGCCGGGCGCCAGGACGCCTGAGACCGGGAATGATACCGGGCGCGAGACGGAGAACGAGCTTGAACGCGGCGTCGAGACCGGCCCGCTGAGCAGAGAGTAGCGAGCGCACGCATGGCAAAGATTCTTGTCGCAGAAGACGAGCGGGATATCCGCGACCTGATCGACTTTACGCTCACCTACGCAGGGCACGAGGTGATCAAGGTCAAGAACGGGGCCGAGGCGGTCGAGGCTGCGCCGCAGGTTAAGCCCGACCTGATCGTGCTCGACGTGCGGATGCCGCGCATGACCGGCTATGAAGCCTGTCGCATCCTGAAGTCGCACGAGGAGGTCAAGCACACCCCGATTGTGTTCCTCTCGGCCAAAGGCCAGCCGAGCGAGATGGATGTCGGGATCGACGCCGGAGCGTATGATTACATCCTTAAGCCGTTCGCGCCGGATACGCTCACGCACCGGATCGCCGAGATTCTCGCCAAGTTCGGCATTGGCGGGGCCTGAGATGGTCGCTCGCCGCCCGCTTACCGGTGAGTGGCGGCAGGATTCCGCATGAGCGCGCTGACGATTGACCATGACCTGGTGCATTATGAGGTTCTCGGGCGGGGCCGCCCGGTGATCCTGCTGCACGGCTGGCTCGGCTCGTGGCGCTATTGGATTCCCGCCATGCAGCAGATCAGCGTCAGGTATCGCACCTATGCGCTCGATCTGTGGGGCTTCGGCGAGAGCGCCAAGGAGCCGCGCCTTTATGGATTCGAGGCCCAGGTGCGCCTGCTGGACGAGTTTATGGAGCGCCTGGGAATCAGCAAGGCCGCGCTGGTCGGGCATGGGCTGGGCGCGGCAATTGCCACGCGCTACGCGCTGCGCGCGCCGGACCGTGTCCCGCGCCTGATGGCAATCAGCCCGCCGTTGTTCTGGCTGCCGCCGCCAGCGGAGTTGCCCGTTCCGCCGCCGGGCGACGCCGTTCCGGGCAGAACTGCGGCCCCGGTGGACAGCGAGGCCGAGACGATCGGTCTGCGCACCGAGGAGATGAACGCGCGCCTGCGGGCCGCCTTCGAGCGCGAGGCGCAGCGCCAGGCCGCGCCAGGGACAGGCGTGCCAGCGGAGCCGCCCGTTCCTCGCCCGAATCCGCTGCGCGACCGCTTCGACCCGCTCGACGCGCTGGCGCTGCTGCAACGCCATGCCGATCCCGGCGCGAATCTGAACAAGCTGTTGGCTGAAGTGCGTAAGGCGGACCCGGCGGCCTTCG
>JADLHR010000039.1 GCA_020848665.1 Anaerolineae bacterium | reverse complement strand
CCGGCGATCGAGAAGAAATCAGCGGCGCGTAAGCAAATTCGCGGGTCGAGCCTGCTGCTGACAGGTCGCCTGATCTCGATGGTTGTCAATTTCGTGGTGCAGGTTCTCACCGTCCGATACCTCTCGAAGACCGATTACGGCGCGTTCGCTTACGCGCTGTCGATGGTGTCGCTCGGCGAGACGCTCATCACGCTAGGACTGGACCGCGCCGTTACGCGTTTCATCCCGATCTATCAGGAGAAGAAGGAGTACAACAAGCTCTTTGGCACGCTGGCGCTGGTTCTGGGGACGATTCTCTCGCTGGGGCTGACGCTGATTTTGCTGATGATCGGGCTGCGCGGCGCGATCACCGGCACGCTGATCGATGATCACGAAGCAGTGGCGCTGCTGGCGATCCTGATCGCGTTGTCCCCTGTCCAGGCGCTCGATAACGTGATCAATGGCCTGTTCGCCGTTTTTTCCAGCCCGAAGGCTATCTTCTTCCGCAAGTACGTGCTGGCTCCGGCGCTGAGGCTGATCGTCGTCGTTCTGCTGATCGCCGCCAAGGCGGAGGTCGAGTTTCTGGCGGCGGGCTATTTGGCGGCAGGCGCGCTCGGCGTCGGAATTTTCAGCTACATCCTCGTGCGTGTAATGCGCGAGCAGGACTTATTCGCCCATCTCAACCTGCGCGAGATACGCATTCCGGCGCGCGAAGTGCTGTCTTTCACTGTGCCGCTGCTGGCCTCAGACCTGGTTTACGTCGTGATGAACACCATTGATGCCGTGCTGCTGGAGCGGTTTCACGGCACAGCGGATGTAGCAGCATTCCGCGCTGTCCAGCCGACGGCCAAGATGAACCAGATGGTGCTGGCGAGCTTTGCGCTGCTGTTCACTCCGGCGGCGGCGCGCCTGTTTGCGCGTGGCGACCGGCACGGCATCAACCAGCTTTACTGGGAAAACGCGGCGTGGGTTGCCGTTGTCTCGTTCCCGATCTTCGCGCTGACCTTCTCGCTGGCCGGTCCGGTGACAGTGGCGCTGTTCGAGACGCGCTACGAAGAGTCGGCAGTGATCATGGCGATGCTGTCGTTCGGCTATTTCTTCAACGCGGCCACCGGGCAGAACGGGCTGACGCTGAAGGTGCTGGGCAAGCTGCGCTATATCGTAGCGGTGGACATTATCG
Organism: Anaerolineae bacterium; assembly: GCA_020848665.1. GTDB lineage: Bacteria > Chloroflexota > Anaerolineae > Aggregatilineales > Aggregatilineaceae > DYGX01. Next base: position 4,253 of record JADLHR010000039.1, on the reverse strand, counting down.
CCGCTGTGATGAACCTGGCGCTCAACCTGCTGCTGATCCCGCGCTACGGGGCGATGGGCGCGGCAGTCGGGACAATGATCACGCTGATTATCTTCAACCTGATGAAGCAGGCCGGTCTGATGCTGGGCACCGGCATCAGCCTCTTTGATCGCCATTACGCGCAGGTGTACGGCGTACTGATTGCGGCGACTGTGGGGCTGCTGGCGTTCCAGATTCTGCTTGCGCCGCCGGTGTGGGTCGGCGTAGTCGCTGTCGCGCTGATCTCGCTGCTGGTGCTGCGTTTCAGCCGTCAGGCGTTGAATGTCGAGCACACGTTCCCTGAGCTATTCCGGATTCCGGTGCTGCGCTGGCTGCTGAGCGGTTGATGGAGAGGGGTGATGCTGGAACGGACGCTTCGAACGCGGTATGTCCCCGGCACCAATCTGCGCGATGAGGTGGCTGGGGCGAACTGGATCTACCTGCTGCCTTCGCTGGAACTGAAGCATATTCTCTGCATTGGCGCGCCGCCGGGCGCGACGCTGGCCGCGCTGGCCCGGCTGGGGCGCGTCTCGATTGCCGCCGAGCCGCACGCCCTGGCAGACCTGGAACCGCTTGACCGGTGGAGAAACGTCGCGCGGCTGGAGAGCAGCGCGGATGGGGCGCTGGCGCTGCCCGCGCACAGCGTCGATCTGGCGCTGGTAACCGGCGGGGTGCGCGCGCTGGATGCTGCGCTGCGCGACGAAATCGCGCGAGTGCTCTGCGCTGAGGGTCTGCTGTGGGTTGAGATCGACGGGCTGCGAGCGTGGCTGCGACGCGCTGCTACGCTGGACGCGCTGCGCGACAGCCTGGGCGGCGCGGCGCTGTACTGGCTGACGCCGCTTGCAGGCGAGGCTCACACCGCCGTCCCGTTGTCACCTACGGTTGCGCCGCGCTATTTTCTGGATCAGAGGCTGTACAGCCCCACACTCACGCTGCAACGGCTCAAACGCGCCCGGCGGGCGCTTCCGGGCGCGCCCTCGCGCTCCGAGAACGTGAACGGCGGCGAGCTTGCTGACGACGCGGGTGGAAAGTCCGGCGGCGGCCTGCGCGCGCGCGCCAGGCACGTCACCTTTGGGCTGCTGGATCGTGCGGCGCGCGCCGAACAGATCGTTCACCGGTGGCTGCCCGCAGCGTCGCGGCATGGCGTGCTGGCAGGAGCCAGCGCCCCGGAAGACGGTCCGCCGGCGTATCTGCGGGCGCTGGCCGCCGAGCGCGGTCTCGACCTGACGGGCTACGGCTGGGGATTATGGGCGGCAGGGGCGTACAGCTCGCGCAAGCTGCTATTCTTCTTGTTTGCGCCCGGCGAAAGCGCGCCTGTGTACCTGGTCAAAATGGTGCGCGATCCGGCCTTCAATGATCGCCTCGAAAACGAGTGGCGCGCGCTGGAACGGCTGGCGGCGCTTGGCCTGGGCGGTGATGCGCTGCCGCGTGTGCCGTTCGCGGGCCACCATGCCGGGCTGGCAGTGGTCGCCGAGACGGCGATTGAGGGAAAGCCGTTCCGCGAGATGGCGCGTTGGTCCGCTGGTGATCCGGCGCTGCGCGCTGGGACCGAGTGGCTGACTGAGCTGGGCCGCCGCACTGCCACGACGCGGGCGCCGTCGGCGGCAGTTGCCGATGCGCTGAAGCAGTTGTTCGCGCAATTCTGCGCGATCTACCGCCTCGATCCGGCGCATGAGAGCTTCCTGAGCGAACGGATTGCGGCGCTGCGCGCTGAGGTAAGCGAGGTTCCGCTCGTCTTTCAGCATGGCGACCCCGGCACGTGGAATGTGCTGATCACGCCGCGCGGCCAGGCGGCCTTCCTCGATTGGGAGTCCGCCGAGCCGGACGGGATGCCGCTGTGGGACCTGTTCTATTTTCTGCGCTCATATACCGTGAGCGCGGAGCGTGCACTTGGGCAGCATGATCGGCTGGCGGGCTTCGGCGCGCATTTCCTGAACGCGGGCAGCCTGAGCGACACACTGGTTGAAGCTGTGTGGAGTTATCAGGAGCAGGTTGGTCTGAATAGCGTGGTGGTCGAAACGTTGTTCTACACGTGCTGGCTGCACCGCGCCCTGAAGCAGGCGACGCTGCTGCCGCCGGAACGGGTCGATCGCGACGGCCACTACGCGAATCTTCTGCGCCTGTGCATTCAGCGCCGCGACAGCCCGACCTTGCGGCGCATCTTTAGGACATGATTTGCCTATGATGTTCTATCGGAAGCCATCTCAACGAAAAATACCCGCCCCATTCGCCATGCGCTCTCGGCAGGACCAGCGTCTGATCGGCCTGGGGATGATGGCGATGCTGAGCATAACGCTGCTTGTCTCGCCGGTAATTGCCGCTCCGGTTTCCGATTCGGGCGGCGCCGCGCTCCGGGAGGTCTGGCCGCAGTCACGCGGGTACCTGACGACTCCGAACGAGCTGCGTATCATCGCGCAGAAGGCCGCCGGTGGACTGGAGCCATACAAGAGAGCAGTTGAGGATGTTCTGAACGCCGCCAATGATGACTGGGATTACGAGCTGGACGCCTCTGAACGCTGTCCGAATTCGCGCACCCCTGCCTGGCTGCACAATGAGCGCGGCACGCGGCGCCTGTACGCGCGCGCCCTGGCCTACCACCTTACCGGGGATGAGCGCTACGCCGAGGAGGCGCGCAACATCCTGGAGCGTATCATGACGCAGGTGCTGATTATCTCGGACCTGGAGCAGCAGTGCCGGCTGAACTTTGCATGGGGTACGCCGGAGTTGGTCCAGACGGCGGACCTTCTGGAAAGCTACTGGGCGGGGATGACCTGCTCCGGCCCGCTGTTGCCAGTCTACGGCGATGTCACGGTGGGCACGGGCGAATGCAAGTGGCTGTTCCAGAACTGGCTGGCGAAGAACCCGTATTACATCGTGTCGTACGCTGCGGAAGAAAATCAGAGCAACTGGGGCGCGGCGGCGACCGCGACAACCGCCTACATTGCCGATTATCTGTGGGACCGGCCCGACATTCAGCTTGTTCAGCGCCTGCCGCCGCAGCTGAATGACGGCGTCTCGCTAAGCTACTCGCCTGCCGAAGCCTACGAGCGGTCGAACGAGCTGGCGCTTGCGCGCATGAACGGCTACCGCGTGGATTTTCACAGCAGAAGCTCGTGTGATTTCATGGAGGGGTCGCAGCAGGACCCGCGCTGGTCGCCGGTCAAATCGCAGATCACCGAAACGGGGATCGTGCCGGAGGATGCGCGGCGCAGCCAGTCCTGCAACGCGCCGGTTTATAATGGCGAATACCAGAACTATCCGCAGGTCCATCTCGGCAGTCTGATTCAACAGTGCGAGCTGATGCTGCGCCGGGGCGATCCCCGCTGTTACGATAACATCGACAACACCGACCTGCCCGACTATACCTTCATTGGTCCGGATGGGCGCGAGAAGACGACGCATCTCAAGCCGGGGCGCGGCTCGCTGGAGCGGGCGATCAAGGCCATCATCGTCGATTCAAGAACCGAATGGCGGCACGATTCGGCGCTGGAAGTCGCGTTCCGCTACTACAGCCAGCGCCACCAGTTCGAGGGTATCGAGCTGTGGCCGGCGCAGATCAAGCGTCCGGGCGAGTGCGCGCAGGATGTTTGTTTCGGGACGCTGACGCATGGTTTCGCCAACGGGGAGCAGCCAGCGTGGCCGCCGGTGGTCCCGCCGCCGTCCGCGTATTTGCCGTGAGCGCAGGCGCCTGCCGCCCGCTGCGCGCTCTGTTCTACAGCAAATAATGCCGAGGCGAGAGAAAAACCCTCTCGCCTCGGCTGTTCAAGCGGGTAATGCTGGTAAGCTTAAGGCAGCGCCCGGATCAGCACGACGGTGCCTGCTGCCGGGATGGTCGCGCAGGTGAAGCCTCCCTGAACGACCGATGGCATCTCGAAGGTCGTGCGCGGCGCGTTGAGCGCGTTCAGGTAGATGAAGCGCCCCGTGCCTTCCAGGCAGACCGTCACCGGGATCTCGAAGTCCGGGTAAGACAGGCCGCCCGAGGTTACGCCAAAGATGTCGACGGCGTGGATGACGCCGTACTGAACCAGGCCGGGGATGCCCAGGCGGGCCGAGTCGAGCGGGTTGGGGAAGGCGCCATTTTCGGCCAGAACGCGGCAGTAGACGTTACCGTTGGGGACGGTCCCCGCTGCGACGCCTGCGCGCACGATCGGGTTGGTCAGGCCGGTGGGGTCAGCGCAGAGCTGGGCCGGTTCTATCGCGTAGTGGGCCGCAGGCACGGGCGCAGGCCCCTGGGT
>JADLHR010000038.1 GCA_020848665.1 Anaerolineae bacterium | reverse complement strand
GGCGCCAGGCCGGACGTGTGCGTCAGCAGCATCCGCAGCGTAACCTGGGCCGGGTCTGCGCTCTGACCAACGGCGCCGGGCGGCGTCGGGAGCCGGACCTTGCTGTGTGGGTCCTGACCGCCATCCAACGCGCGCGGGCCGCTCGCGCTGAACTCCGGCACGGCGGCAACCAGCGGGTCGTCGAGCGCGGCGCGCCCCGCGCTGACCTGGGCCAGAAAAGCGGTCGCGGTGAACAGCTTGGACACCGAGGCGAGGTCGAACAGCGTCGCCGGACCGACCGCGCTGGAACGCGCTGCCGGGTCGATCCAGCCCCAGCCCCGGTTCAGAATCACCGTGCCGCGATGAACAACGGTGATCGCCAGCGCCGGGAAGGTCTCACCCAGATGCGCGCTGATCAGCGTGTCGAGCGCCCGCTCCGCCGGTGGAACGAGCGCGCTGATCGCGTCTTCGGCAGTCAGATCGTGTACGGCTGTCATAGGCTCTCTCAATCGTACAACAGGTACGGCGCGCGCAGTCCCTCGAAGGCGCGCGCATCGTCCAGCCACTCCGCGGCAAAACGCCCCAGGATCGTGCCCGGACCCTGCCCCGATAGCATACCAGCCTCGATCTCCTTACGCATCCACGGCCCGCCGATCAACCGGTCAAAGTGGTAGATGCCTTCCGGACTGGCGGGCGGCAGCCAGGCGAACTGCTGCGGATACATTGCGCGAACTGTGATGATCACCCCCAGCCAGGCTTCGAGGGGGCGCCACCGCGCACGGTCGAGGATATGCACCTGCACGCCCTGGCACTCGTCCCCGGCCCACTTTCCGGCGAGCGGCGTGAAGCGGTGCGGGCGGAACCCGGCGCCAAGCGGCGCGCCCCACCCTTCCTCAATCAGCCGATCGGCCAGCGCGCCGGCGTCGATCCAGGGCGCGCCGGTGACCTCAAACGGCAGCGCGGTGCCGCGCCCCTCAGAGAGCGTTGTCCCTTCGACCAGGCACGAGCCGGGATAATGCCACAGCGTGCTGATCTGCGGCATATTGGGCGATGGCGCCACCCACGGCAGACCGGTCTCGACCCACGTCAGCGTGCGGCGCCAGCCCTCGCACACGATCACGTCCAGCGCAGCGGGAGCGGGATTCCACAGCGCGTTGACCAGCCGCGCCAGCTCACCGATCGTCAGACCGTGCCGCACCGGGACCGGGAAGCGCCCGACGAGCGAAGCGTGCGACCGCTCTAGCAGCGGCCCCCAGACAGCCGCCCCACCGAGCGGGTTGGGACGGTCGAGAATCACCACCGGGACGCCATGTTCGCCTGCCGCCTCAAGAACATGAGTCATCGTCCAGGCGTAGGTATAGTAGCGCACGCCAATATCCTGCAGATCGACCACCAGTGCGTCGAGGCCGCGCAGCATCTCGGCGGTCGGGCGCAGCGTCTCGCCATACAGACTGTAGACCGGGCAGCCCGCGCGCGCGTCGATTGCGTGGCCGACTTCCGCGCCTTCGGCGGCGGTCCCCGCGAAGCCGTGCTCCGGCCCAAACAGCGCCGCCAATGTAACGTTCGGCGCGTCCGCGAACCGCCGGTAGGCGCTGCGCAGCGAGCCATCCACCGCGCTCGGATTGGTCAGCAGCCCCACGCGCCGCCCGGCCAGCGGCGCAAAGCTCTCGCGCACCAGCCGGTCAAGTCCGGTTAGCACCGTCATAACGCTACTCTCATGGGCTGAGAAGAAGGCGCAGGCAGAACGCCCGGCCGGAGCTGGCTTGAGCCAGGAGCATAGTCTTTTCTCTTTCGTGCGAGACGGCGCAGAGCGGTTTGGGCTTATGCCCCGTTTTGGGCCTCCACCAGGCGCAGCTCGGTGTGGAAGCGGTAGCGGTCGCCGCGATACGCCGAGCGGACGTACTCGAATGGCTGGTCGGCGTCGGTATAGGTGACGCGCACAATGCTGAGGATCGGTGTGCCCGGCTTGCACTCCAGCGCCCGCTGCTCGCCCTCGGACGCGACCTGCGCCTCAATAGTTTGGTGGGCGTAGGTCATGCGCAGTCCGTACTCGTGGCGCAGCACGTGATACAGCGACTCGCGCGCAAAATCATGGCGCGGCAGAATCTCGCGGCACAGCGCGTGCGGGATGTGCGAGCTTTCCAGCGCGATCGGCAGGCCGTCCGCCAGCCGCACGCGAACCAACAGCACAATCTCGGCCTCCGCCGGAAGGGACAGCGCGCGGCTTACCAGTTCCGGCGCGTGGACAATCGCCGCTTGCAGCACCCGGCTGGAGGCTTGCTGCCCCAACTGGCGCATCTCCTCAGAAAAGCTGCTCAGCGCCTTAAGCGTCTGGTTGATCTTGGGTGGACAGACATAGGTGCCCTTGCCGACGCGCGAGTAGATCAGCCCTTCCTGCGCCAGTTCTTTCAGAGCGCGGCTGGCGGTCAGACGGTTGACGTTGAACTGCTGAGCCAGCTCGCGCTCGGACGGCACGCGCGCGTGCACGCCAATCGCGCCCGTTTGAATGCTGCGGCGCAGGTAGTCCTTAATCTGGACGTACAGCGGCACCGGCGAGTCGTGCGTAATCATCGCTCAAAGCTCTCTGCTCGCTGCCATAACCCGGATGGCTCACGTGTCCATCCGTCTCTCGCTATCCTGGAACAACAGCGGCGGTCAGACGGTGAAGCAGACTACCCTTTTCTGATCCCTCGCCGAGCGACAGGTCGGAGACGATTACCCCATCAAACCCGGACGACAGTGTCGAGTGGATCACGAACGGGCTGCCGTCGAGTGCGCCGAGATAGAGCATAATATGCCCGCGCAGGGCAAGCAGCGCGCCCGGTGGCACACGCTCGGCCAGCAGCGCGCGGCGCTCGTTCACCTCCATCGCGTCGGTGAAAGCCACTACCGGGCGGCAGGCCGCCGCCTGCTGGCTTCCGTTGCGTGGCAGACGCAGGCCGCTGACCGCGTAGGCATCACGTACCAGTCGCGAGCAGTCGCGCCCGAACATCCCGGCGCGCGATCCGCCCCAGGCGTATGGCTCGCCAAGCGCACGAAACGCCTGCCCGATCGCAGTCGCCGGTGTGCAGGGCAAATCACCTTCCACCGCGCTCTCGGCACCGGCAGGCACCAGCCCCTCGACAATCGCCAGCATTCCATCGTCCGCACGCCGGGGGACGAGCACGCGCAGCCCGCGCCCGGTGCGCTCCAGCAGTGGCAGACGCGTGCCCATCTGCGCCAGCGCCGGTTCGCCCTGGGCCACGCCAATCCATGCGCGCGACGCCGTAATCGTTGCCCATGCCGCCGGAAGCGCATAGCTCCGCACAAGCTCGCGATCGGCCCAGGCCAGATCGGCGCTCGACACCCAGCCCCAATAGTGCGGTGTCAGACAGAACTGCCACATGCCATCGGGCGAAGCCGCGATCGCCGCGACCGGCCAGCCGAGATCAATGGTCGTTTCTTGCAGGCGATCCAGCGCGATCTCGCCCGGCTGCGTATTCACAACGCTCCGCGTCGGGAAGGCGCGCACATCCGTCCGCCGTATCGCCAGGCCAAACCGGGTCTCCACCAGCGCGCTGGCTGGCAGGGAGGCGGCGTCCAGCAGCCGATCCCAGAAACACGCGCTAACCAGCTCGCCCAGGCCGTCGTAGCACAGCGCCGGAAGCGGCCGGTACGACGCCAGCGCCTGCTGGACCAGCGTCGTATCGAGCGTCTCCGGCAGGTCGAGCACGGGCGGGATGCCCAACGCAGCGTGGACGCGCGCGTTGAACAGGCCGATTGACTCCGGCGCGACGAAAGGCTGATCCGGCGCGGCGGCGCGATCCAGCCAGAAGCGCGCGTCCAGCATCTCCTCGGTCACACCCGGTGGCAGCTCAGCCATGATCCGGCCCATCCGGCCCTTCGCTCCGCTTCTCGTGGCGCATGAACCAGCGTGTCAGCAGCACGGCGCCGAGAATCAAGGCGCCTCCCATCGCGGCGCTGCACACGCTGAGCACGAATTCGCCGCTGTGACGCGGCTGCATAAAGGCCATTACCAGCCCGCAAACTCCGAGAAACATGCCGATGCGCAGAAAACCGCGCAGCGCCTCAGGGTCCAACCACCGGCTCCTCGACCGAGACATGCTCGCGCAGGCCCAGCCCCTCGGTCAGCGGGAGGCACGCGACCGACTGCGCGAACCCACCGGCGCGCTCCAGTGGCGGCACCCGCGCATCGCACAGCCCCGGCACGAAGAACGGGCAGCGCGGATGGAACGCGCAGCCGGGTGGAATATCCGTCAGGCGCGGGATGTCCTCGCTGCGCAGAATCATGCGCTGCTTGTTGCGCGTCACTTCCGGGTCCGCTTCGGGAATGGCCGAGATCAGCGCGCGCGTGTAGGGATGGGCCGGGTTAGCGATCACGTCGGGTGTCGGCCCGATTTCAACGATCCGGCCCAGGTACATCACCGCGATGCGACCTTCCCAGGCGAAGTACTTGGCGAGCGCCAGGTCATGCGTGATGAACACGATCGCTACGCCAAGCTGATCGCGCAAACCGTGCAGCATCTTCAGCAGGCTGACGCGGATGCTGACATCGACCATGCTGACGGCCTCATCAGCTACGATCAGCTTCGGCTCGACCGTCAGGGCGCGCGCGATGCTGACGCGCTGGCGCTGCCCGCCGCTGAGCTGGTGCGGGTACTTGTTCACCAGGTCGCCAGGAGGCGTCAGATCGACCAGCGTCAGCAACTCCCAGATGCGCCGCCGTACTCCGCCCCGACCCTGGGCCATGCGGTGCCGCTTGAGCGGGAACGAAAGAATCTGGCCGACCGTATGCGACGGGTTCAGCGACGCGAACGGGTCCTGGTGAATAATTTGCAGCGCGCGGCGCTGTTCGACCTTGTCCTTGCCACGCAGCGCGGCCAGCGGACGCCCCTTGTAAAGCACCGTGCCCGCCGACGGCTCGAGCAGATCGACCATGATCCGGCCCGTTGTCGTCTTGCCGCAGCCACTCTCGCCGACCAGGCACACGATCTCGTTCTCGCCGACGGCCAGGTTAATGTCTTGCAGGACAGGGACGCGCTCGCGCCCCTGGCGAAAGGTGCGGTACACGCCTTCGAGCGCGATCAGCGGTTGGCCGGAAGGATTTTGAGACATATCGGTCAGTCCAGGCGATGTGTGCTCTGGCGAGCTGGCCCGCTTGCGGCCAGCACGCGCTCGGATTCGAAACAGGCCACGCGGTGGCCGGGGGCATCCTCGATCAGGGGCGGCGGCTCGTGGCGGCAGCGCTCAGTCGCAAACGGGCAGCGCGGATGGAACTTGCAGCCTGACGGCGGCTCGATCAGGTCGGGCGGGCTACCGGGAATACTGCTGAGGTCCTGGGCGCCCGCGCTGAGCTTGGGCACCGCCTGCAACAAACCCAGCGTATAGGCGTGCCGCGGGCGGTAGAACAATTCGTTGACCGGGCCGATTTCCACGATCTCTCCGGCGTACATCGTTGCGACGGTGTCCGCCATCTCGGCGGCAATCGAGAGGTCGTGGCTGATGAAGATGATGCTGAAGCCCATCGCCTCGCGCAGGTCCTTCAGCACCTCCAGGATGGTGCGCTGCGTCAGAATATCAACCGCGGTAGTCGGCTCGTCGAGGATCACGACCTGCGGGTTGAGCAGCACCCCTAGCGCCAGCAGGACGCGCTGTCGCATACCGCCGCTTAGCTCATGCGGATACGCGTTGAAAACGCGCTCTGCGTCGAGGCGGACCTTGCGAAAAAGATCGAGCATCCGGTTGCGAATGCGCGCGCGGTCATGGCGGCCATGCGCTTCCGCCGTGTCGTACACCATGTCGCGCACGCGAATCACCGGGTTGAGCGAGTTCAACGCAGCCTGGAAGATCATCGCGCACTCGCCCCAGCGAAAGGCGCGCATTTCGCGGTCGCTGAGCGCCAGCACGTCTACGATACTGCCATCACGAGCCGTATAAAGAATCTTTCCCTGATCCACGCGGCCAGTTTTCGGCAGCAAACGAATAATGCCCAGGTTCAGCGTCGATTTTCCGCAGCCGCTCTCGCCGATCAGCGCCAGCGACTCGCCCTGGCGCAGGTCGAACGACACCTGGCTAACGGCCCGAACCCTGCCCCGGTGCGCCAGGTAGCTGATCGACACATCCTGCACGCTGAGCACTACGCGGGCGGGGCTGGAGGTTGGCGGCCCCTCGGCTGTCACACGGGCGGGGGTGAAAAGGGCTTGCTTCGATGTAGACATCAGCGCGTTCTCTACAGCCCGGTCCGCAGACGGGGGTTGAAGACTTCTTCGAGCGAGCGGGTGAACAGCACCAGTGAAAGCTGGAACAGCGCGACCGCGATCACCGGCGACAGCAGCATACTGGCAGCAGACGACGAGAACAGCGCGCCTTGCGACCGTCCCATGAAGATCATCACACCCCAGTCTGGCTCGTTGAACGGCACCATCCCCAGGAAGACCAGGCCGACAATGGCGTACATCGCGCCCTGGATCGAGAAGATCATGTTGATCGAGATATAGCTGACCATCTGCGGCAGCACCTCGCGCAGCATAATGTGCGGCAGGCCAAGGTCGAGCACGACCGCCGCTTCGACGTAGTCACGCTCGCGCAGGCTCAGCACCTGGGCACGCACCGCCCGCATCAGGCTCGGCCAATCCAGCACGGCCAGCAGCAGCGCCAGATAAAAGCGATCCTGAAAGCTGATCAGCCCGGCCAGCACCACCAGCAGCGGGAACTGCGGGATCGTCAGGATGAAATTCGCCACTGCGTTCAGCAAGCGATCGAGAAAGCCGCCGAGCAGCGCCGCCGAAGCGCCCAGGATCACGGCGATAACCGTCGTCAGGGCGCCCGCCTGCACCGCGGTCACAATCAGCGCGCGGCCGCCGTGCACAATATGCGACAGAATATCGCGCCCCTGCCAGTCCAGACCCAGCGGGAATTCCCTGGATGGCCCCTGGAACAGGCTGATCGCGCCTGGCTCGCGCCGGTCATAGTAATGGGACTTGCCGTCATATTCGATCAGCATCGGCCCAAAGATCGTCAGCACAAAGAAAAACGCCAGTCCGACAAAGCCCAGAAAACCAGCTTTGTTGCGCAGCAGGGCGCGGGTTCCGGCGCGGATCGCTCGCCCCAGGCTGGCAAGGCGGCGCGTCACCATCGCGCCAAGGGTCTCCTCAAAATTCACTTCTTCGAGGCGTGCACGCGATAGAAACGGGTCTTCCTTGTCGGTGTAGGTGTATGAAACAACCACCGCGACCGTCAGGACGATCATCGGCAGGCCGCCCCAGACGTTACATGCAAAGCCGCTGAGGACGCACGCCAGGAAACCGACGATACCGGGGCGCAGTGTCCGCTTGCGGATGGCGACCGCCAGTGGCACAAGACCGCACAGGGCGCCGATGACAAAACCGGTAGAGCTGGCGACGCTCTGGAAATCCATCGTCAGCGCTCCTTTCCGATGCGCACGCGCGGGTCAAGCACACCGTAGAGGAGATCGGCCAGGATATTCGCCACCACCACCGAGATCGCAATGACGAGGAATACCCCCTGCATCGAGGTGTAGTCGCGGGCGACAATCGCCGTCGTCAGAAACTTACCCAGGCCTCGATAGCGGTAAACATCCTCGATGATCACGCTGCCGCCGACGACAAAGCCGATGCTGATCGCCAGCCGGGTGACAAGCGGCAGCATTGCGTTTCGACCGACATAAGCGGTCAGGACGCGCCGCTGAGGCAGGCCGCGCGCATGGGCAACAGTGACATATTCCTCGCCCAGCGTCGATAGGGTGCTGCTTTTCATCGTCAGAATCCAGCCGCCAACCGTCGCCGCGACATAGGTCAGCACCGGCAAGATTGCATGACTTAGAATGCTCCCGATGTACTCCAGCATAAAGCCTGGCTCGATCGTCGGATCGACCCGGCCAAGCGTGTTGGCGACACTGAACACATGTAGCTGCACGCCCAGAATCAGGATAATCAGCAGGGCAATGATGTAATTTGGGATGCCGAACAGAATCGAGGCGAGCGCCGTGACGATGTTGTCAAAAGCCCCGCCACGCCAGTAAGCCATTGCCATCCCGACAAAAATACCGATGGTGAAGCTGATCAGCAGACCCAGCCCGACGCTGAAGAGCGTCCAGGGAAGATATTGCAGAATCTGGTCCATGACCGGCGTGCCGGTTGAGGTGATTGACTTGCCCAAGTCCAGCCGGATCAGCCGGGCGAGATATTCGAGATACTGCTCGATGACCGGCTGGTCGGGATCAAACTCGAACAGCGCCGCAGCCTTGCTGCGCGCTTCCTCATACGATAACTGCTCTTCACGGATCAGCCGCTCGGTTTCGATCTGAACCGGGTTAGAGGGCATCTGGCGGATCAGGATAAAAGTGAACGTCATGACAGCCCAGACCGTGAAAAACCCCTGGATGATGGTCTGCGCGGTATAGCTGGTGAGGGCGCGCCGGATAGCGTGCCACCACGCCACTGGTCGCGCCAGGGCGGCCTGGGCTTCAGAGGGGGCGACCGGAGGTGTTGATGTGATTTCCATGGATGCGTATTCCCAAAAACTCACCACCGCGCAGCGAGTGGCCCGGCGGGAGAGCATGCCGGATGACCAGCTATATGCCGCACGGGACCGCTGGGGAAGCCGGGCGGGACTGTCCCCGCCCGGCCTATCCCTCAGGATATCAAAGTCTGTTATGCGTCGGGGCCTGGGCTGAGAACACCCTTCAGCGTCAGGTACGTGATGTAGTTGTCCGCTGCGCCGCCGCCATTGATCCAGATCGGATCGTCGTCGGCGGGCGCGCCGCTGACCAGGTTCTCGTTGAGCGGGTTGTTGGTCAGCGCCATGCTCAGCGGGATCACCGGCAGCAGATCATTCCAGATCTTGACTGCCTTGGCGATCGCAGGCCGCTGCGCTTCGGGGTCGAGGCCAGCGCCCGTTTCAGCGATCAGCGCAGTGTAGTCGATCTGCTCGCCATTCCACTCGAACTCCATCGGGAAGTCCAGGCCGGTCTGGCCTTCAGGCAGCCCGGTGTAGTTCCAGTCGCGCACCGTACCGTTCAACTGGGCGCTGGGGAACGGTGAAGACGTGCCCCAACTGCGGACCGACAGCGTGAAGTTGCCGTTCTTGATGTCCTCGTCAACTTGCTGCCACTGAACCGCGCGGCCCGTGATGTCGAAGCCGAACGCATTCAGCTGCTCGACGGCGTGCTGCGCAGCAGCGCCGTAGTCGGCCCACTCCGCCTGGAAGATGTACTCCGCCGCGACCGGGTTACCCTGGTCGTCGATCCACTTGCCGTTGGCGTCGCGCGTGAAGCCGATACCCAGCAGCAATTCTTCGGCGGCGTCTGGATTGAAGTCGTAGGT
>JADLHR010000037.1 GCA_020848665.1 Anaerolineae bacterium | reverse complement strand
TCGGCGGAATAGGGCAAGGGGATATCCATCGCCGCCACACGCTTTACCGGCGCATCCATATAGTCGAACATCTGGTCCTGAAGCTGCGCGGCGACCTCGGCCCCGACGTTGAACATCGGCAGGCTTTCCTCGACCACAACGCAGCGGTTGGTCTTCTTGAAGCTCTCGAAAACTGGCTCCAGGTCCAGAGGCCGCAGCCAGCGCAGGTCCACGATCTCGGCCTCGATGCCATCCTGCGCCAGCGTTTCCGCTGCCGCCATCGACCATTCGAGGCCCTTGCCGAACGTGACAATGGTGACATCGTCGCCCTGGCGCTTGATGTCGCTCTTGCCGATCGGCAGCACGAAATCCGGGTCGTCGGGCACCGGGCTGCGGCGCTGGAGCATGGTGCTGTGCTCAACGAACAGGACGGGGTTATCGTCGCGGATCGACGCCTTGAGCATCCCCTTGGCGTCGTAGGCGGTGCCCGGCACGGCGACATACAGGCCGGGGAAGTGTGCGAAGATCACTTCCGGCGAGTGGGAATGGGTTGCGCCAAGCTGTTTGCCGCCGCCGGTCGTCGTGCGAACTACCAGCGGGACGGTGAACTGGCCGTTGAACATATAGCGCACTTTGGCCGCGTGGTTGATGATCGCGTCGAGGGCCAGGAAGGCGAAGTTGATGGTCATGATCTCGGCGACAGGCCGCAGGCCAGCCATCGCCGCGCCGGTCGCCGCGCCCGCGATCACCATCTCGGAAATCGGCGTGTCGCGCACGCGCTTGGCGCCAAACTCGTCCAGGAAACCGCGCGTGACGGCGTAGGTGCCGCCCCACACGCCGACTTCTTCACCCATGATGAACACGCGCTCGTCGCGGTGCATTTCTTCGCGCAAGGCGGCGCTCAGCGCCTCACGAATGGTAATCGGTTTGTCTGCCATGCTGCCCCTCAATCAACGTAGACGTGACTGACCAAATCCTCGAAGGTGGGATCGGGGCTGTTCTTGGCGAACTCGACCGATTCCTCGACTTCTTCGAGCACCCGCGCGTCAATTTCGTCGAGCTTCGGCTCGATGTTTTTGTACTTCTCCGTCAGGAACTTGCGGAAGCGGCCAATCGGGCCGGAGGCGACGAACTGCTCGACCTCTTCCTTGGTGCGATACCGCTCCGGGTCCCCCATGCTGTGCCCCTGCAGGCGATAGGTCAGCGACTCGACCAGGATCGGGCCGTTCTTACGGGCGTATTCGACCGCCTCGCTGACCTGCTCGTAGACCTCGACTACGTTCATGCCGTCGATGCGCGGGCCTTCCTTCATGCCGCGCCCGTCGTCACCATAGGCGCGCGCTTTCTTGACCAGCTCTGTCACGCCGCTGGCGCGATCGACTGCCGTCCCCATGCCGTACTGGTTGTTCTCGATCAGCCAGACGACCGGCAAATCCCAGACCGCGCTGAGGTTCAGCGACTCGTGGAAATAGCCGATGTTGGTCGAGCCGTCGCCCATCAGGCACAGCACGACCTCGTCGCGGTTCTCGTACTGCGAGGCCAGCGCGATGCCATCCGCCAGCGGCAGGTGCCCGCCGACGATCCCGTATCCGCCCCAGAAGTGGCGATCACGATCCGCCAGGTGCATCGAGCCGCCCTTGCCGCCGCTCACGCCGTCAACCTTGCCCAGCATTTCGGCCATGATGCGCTTGGGGTCCAGCCCGCGCGCCAGCGCGATGCCGTGATCGCGGTAGGCGGTGATAACGTGGTCGCGCTCTTGCAGCGCGGCGACCGCGCCGACGCCCGTCGCTTCCTGGCCGATGTACAGGTGCAAGAAACCGCCGATCAGCCCCTGCTGGTACAGCTCGGCGCAGCGTTCCTCGAACCGCCGGATCAGCACCATCTGGTGGTACCAATCGAGCAGCGTTTCTTTATTTGGTGTTGCCATAGACCTATTCCCTGTTGAAGTGGCGCGAAAACAGGCGGCCGTGCGCGCCTGTCGGAGAAATAAACGCTATGTGGTGGCGACAAGCAGATTGTACATTCCCCGCCGGGCAGTGGCAAACGATCTCGCTTTCAGACTACAATCGAACCATCAGGCGACGAGCGACGCCGCCGGCTGCCACGCGAGCATATCACTCCAGGGACAGCGCCATGAGCACACCTCGCTACTATCATCCCGACTACCGGCAGGACGAGGTCTCCGCGATTGTTGGCGCGCTGGACCAGGGCCAATCAGTCTCGGTCATCGGCCCGCCAAGCGTTGGCAAGACCAATCTGCTGCGCTATCTGGACCAGGAACGCCTGACGCCGGGCGACCCAGCCAGCCCCTGGAGCCGGTTCGCGCCGCGCACCGCACAGCACGGCCCGATCGTGATGGTCAACGTCGATCCGAACGCGCTGCTGCCGGCCCTGCCGAGCGCCCAGGGGGATATCGCGGCGCGCGCCTGGCCGGGGCTGGAACTGCTGGTGCATCGCACGACGATTGCGCCCCGGCTTTATCCAGTCTATCGCCCAGTGGAAGGGCAAGCGGCGGACCCCGACCTGTCCGAGAAGATCGCGCGGTTGCAGGCGCATTTCGAGAACGCCCACCCCGAAATCACCGACTTCGAGGACCATCTGCACGCGCACCTCGCCCTGCGCCACCTGGAGTCGATCCTCGACGCGGCGCTGACCAGCCACCGCCTGCTGGGCCGCCCGATCCGCATCGCCTATCTGATGGACGAGTTCGACCGCCTGCTGGACACAATGCCCAATTATTACTTCGTGGCGCTGCGCAGCATCCGCGACCGCTTCAAGTACCAGGTGATGTTCGTGACGTTCACGCGTAACAGCCTGCCGCTGCTGGCCGGAAGCCGCCTGCCGGTGCTGGAGCCATTTCTGGAGCTGTTTTACGACACGGTGGTGTGGCTCAAGCCGTTTGGCGACGACGATGCCTGGCGGATGGTCGAGCAGCTTGAGAAGCGCACCGTGTCGAAGGACGACTACCCGCTTGGCCTGCTGATCCGCGCAACCGGTGGCTTCGCGGGACTGCTGCGCGCCGGGTTCCAGCACACCGAGACGCTGGCTGCGATCCAGGCGCGCACCTATCCGCACGCGGTCGAGCTGGCCGCCGCCCGCCTCAGCGCCGAGCCGAACGTCCAGGCCGAGTGCCAGACGCTGCTGCGCGCGCTGGCCGCCCGCGAGATCGCTGCGCTGTACGGCGCCGCGCAGAACAAGCCCGATCTGGATCAGGCGCTGGTCGCGGAGCTAATCGCCAAGTCGCTGCTCCAGCCGGGCGGCGAAGGCCAGGCGCTGCGTATCCAGCCGCCGGTGCTGGCCGCTTACATCCGCAGCCATCCGACGCCGCCGGAGCCGCAACCGCGTATCCAGCCGCCGACGCTGCCGGACTAGCGGCCCGTTGGATTTCGTTAGCCACTGGGGGGCGAGCTTCCGCACCCTACGAGGTTTGTTCTTCTGCTCTCGCTGCTTTTCCGCTGCTTTATCACTGTTCTTCGCTGCTTTTTTTCTCCTGGCTAACCGCTAACTGCTAACCGCTAAGTGACTTCTCGAAAGGAACTGGCACACGCGATTCGCGTGTTTAACCTCACCCCTGGCCCCTCTCCAAAATGGAGAGGGGAAAAGGGGTCGGGGGTTAAGGGGTGAGGTGAACCCTGCGAACTGCCTTGCTTGCCAGATCATTTCGATAGCTTACTTAACCGCTGCCTCTAAGCCGCCAATCCAGCGCGCTCCAGCGCCGCGCCACCTGATCGTTCTTGACCGCGATTGCGATCGCCTTGCGTGTCCCGACCAGCACGACCAACTGCCGCGCCCGCGTGACTG
>JADLHR010000036.1 GCA_020848665.1 Anaerolineae bacterium | reverse complement strand
CCCCGGCCCCTTGCCCCCAAAATGAGGGAAGGGGAGTCCATCCGGCTTTTTTTCCTTCCCTCGTTCTGGGGGAAGGAAAGCCGACCGCAGGTCGGAAGGATGGGGGGATGGCCTGGAAACCAGACCATGAAGTGCATAACAGCCTCTAGTGTTGTCTGCATGACTCGCTCCGCCTCGATCTCACGCCTGCTCGCTTTGGCGCTGCTGGCGATCTGGTTGATCGCCGCGCTCGGCCCGGCCCGCGCCGACGAGACGCGCCGCCGCCTGCGCGTGCCGATCCTGATGTACCACTACATCAGCCAGCCGCCCGAAGACGCCGACCGCTACCGGCTCGATCTGTCGGTGACGCCCGATCAGTTTGCAGCGCAGTTGCGCTGGCTGCGCGGCAACGGCTACACCGCCATCACGCTGGACGACGTGGACCGCGCGCTGCGTGCCGGAGCGCGCCTGCCAGAGCGTCCGGTCGTGCTGACCTTCGACGACGGCTATGCTGACGCCTACCAGCACGCCTTCCGCCTGCTGCGCCAGCATGCCATGACCGGCACCTTCTTCGTCGTGACCGAGTGGCTGGACCAGGCGCGGCCCGGCTACCTGACCTGGGACCAGGCGCGCGAGATGGCCGCCGCCGGGATGTCGATCCAGAGCCACAGCCGCAGCCATCCTGACCTCAGCCAGGGGTGCGATCATGACTGCCTGGTGTACCAGGTGCTCGGCAGTGTGGAGACGATTGAGGCGGAGATCGGCGTGCGCCCACGCTTCTTCTGCTACCCGGCAGGGCGCTACAACGGCGCGGTGATAACTGTGCTGGAGCAAGTCGGGATTGTCGCGGCGGTCACGACGCAGGGCGGGACGCTGCACGTCAGCGAGCGGCCGCTGGAACTGGCGCGGGTTCGCGTGCGCGGCACGACCGATCTGGACGATTTCGCGTGGATGGTGCGCGACTGGCGCGGGTAGGGGGATCCGCGCCAGTCATTCTAGCGGGCGGCAGACAGGCGCCGGTAGGGTAAGCGGGGGAGCGCCGGCCTGCCGCCCGGGACGCAGGCGGTATCGTGTGCGCGCTTAACGGCTGCGCTCGCCGATCACTCCGGTCAGCAGCGCGAGGCCAAGCGCGATCAGGAGCAGCGGCCACGCGCTCCACCAGTTGAGCGCGCCGAGCAGCCCCAGCGCGGCCATGATCCCCGCGCCGATAAAGCGGTTGCGGACCGTCTGGGTCACCACGCGGCCTGTGGTCTCGTATCGCTGCCAGGTGTCATACGCGAGCCACCCCGCCAGGATGATCAGCAGCCAGCTCCACGTGTTCAGCTCGAACAATCCGAACAGGCCGAGCGCGGCGACCATCACCCCGGCGAACACCCGGTTGCGCGCACGGCTTTCCCAGGTGCGGCCGGCAGCCTCATAATCGCGCCAGCCGTCGAGCAGCAGCCAGCCGCCGAGCACGATCAGCAGCAGGCTCCACAACTCGAAGTCCAGCCCCAGCCAGCTATCGACCACATAGAGCACGCCGATCGCCAGCAGACCCAGCCCGGCCAGCGCAGTCCAGTTGCGTTCGGTGATCAGTTCGCGTAGATTGATACCAGGCACGCGCTGATCGGTCAGCTTGCGCTTGCGGGGGGCTGTTATCGGGCGATTCTTGTCATCGTTGATCGTCATCGTTCCAGTCCGTTTCTAGGGTCAGCGTTCTCGTCATGCAACCTCACTCACAATTACGCAGCACCTGGCGCTGAGTTGCGCGCAGGGTTGCTTCGGGACGCAAAAACGCCCCGGTTCGTCGCCGAGGCGTTCCGCAAAATCTGAAATAGGGCCGGGTCTACTCCAACTCGACGGCCAGCGCGACGGCTTCGCCGCCGCCCAGACACAGCGCCGCCAGCCCGCGCTTCAGGCCGCGCTGCTTCAGCGCGTGGATCAGCGTGACCAGCACGCGCGCGCCCGACGCGCCGATCGGGTGGCCGATGGCGACTCCGCCGCCATTGACGTTCACCTTTTCCAGCGGAATCTCGGTCCCATTCTGCCTGAGGCCCTTGAGATCGGCCAGCACCTGCGCGGCGAACGCCTCGTTAATCTCGACCAGATCGAGGTCGTCCACCGTCCACCCGGCGCGCTCCAGCGCGACCGGGATGGCGTGGATCGGCGCGGCAAACAGCCATTTCGGCTCGACCGCCGCCTGCCCATAGCCCGCGATACGCGCCAGCGGCGCGTGCCCGTTCTGCTCGGCGTAGGCGCGGCTGGCGATCACCAGCGCGGCGGCGCCATCGTTCAGCCCCGGCGAATTGCCCGCCGTGACCAGCCCGTCCTCGATGAACGCAGGCTTGAGGCGAGCCAGCGTCTCGACCGTCGTGTCGGGCCGGATCGACTCGTCGCGGTCGAACAGCGTGACGTTGCCCTTGCGGTCGCGCAGTTCGACCGGGACGATCTCTTCTTTGAAGCAACCTTCCTCGGTCGCGCGGTGCGCGAGCTGGTGGCTGCGCGCGGCGAAGGCGTCCATCTCGGCGCGGGTGATGCCGTATTCGCGCGCGATCAGTTCCGCTGCCTCGCCCATGACCCAGTTCTCGACGTGGTCCCACAGCCCGTCCCACAGGATGGCGTCCACCATCTCGAAGTGGCCGTACTTGTGCCCCTGGCGGCCCTTGAGGTCCATGAATGGGGCGTTGGTCATGCTCTCGACCCCGGCGGCGATGTAGAGATCGCCATCTCCGGCGCGGATCTGCCCGGCGGCCAGCATCGCGGCCTTCAGGCTGCTGCCGCAGACTTTGTTGACGACCATGCCGCCAACGTGCGGCGGGATGCCCGCGCCGAGCGTGACCTGGCGCGGCAGAGCCTGCCCGGCCCCGGCAGCGAGCACCTGCCCGACGATCACTTCGTTGAGGTCGGACGGGTCGATGCCGCTGCGCTCGACCACAGCGCGCACCACCATCTGCCCAAGCTGCGCCGCCGTAAAGGGCGTTAGCGCGCCGAGCAGCTTACCCTGCGCCAGGCGTGCGCCGCTGAGGATAACAGCCTCGCGGGGTGAATTGTCGTTGTGTGCCATCCGGTAATCTCCTGTGTCAAGCTGCGAAAGCATATTGCGATCTGAGCGGGTTCAGCTAGTAGTTCGCCTTACCCCCGGCCCCTTTCCATTTTGGAGAGGGGAGGTTATTCCCACGCGGCGCGCAGCAGCGCGTAGCTGTTCTCCAGCGTGTCCGGCACGACGCGCGTCCCACCGATGACCGTCATGAAGTTCGTGTCGGCGTTCCAGCGCGGGACGACGTGCAGGTGAAAATGGT
>JADLHR010000035.1 GCA_020848665.1 Anaerolineae bacterium | reverse complement strand
GAGTATGGCACGCGCATCGCGTCGGTTGCCAACAGCCTGATCAACGCGGTGCGCTACACTGTCGAGCAGAGTATTGGCGTTCCGGTGGGTCAGGTTCACGTTCACGTTCAGGGGCTACGCGTAAGCCGCGACAAATAAGGTGCATTTCCGCTCATGATCGACGACACCAAGCAAAGCAGCGCCACAGCGGCAGCGGACGGTCGAATGCTCCGCACCCTGGTCCAGGCAGGGCGCGACTGGCTCGACCAGCACCATGCGCTGGTCAACCAGCTGAATGTCTTTCCGGTGCCGGACGGCGACACTGGCACGAATATGCTGATGACAATGCGCAACGCGCTTAAGGAGGCCGGGACCTACGACGGCGCGCACGCCGGACAGGTTGCCGCCAAGATCGCACACGGTGCCATGATGGGATCGCGCGGCAACTCCGGCACTATCCTCTCGCAAATCTGGCAAGGGTTTGCTCACGCCCTGCGCGACCACGCCACATTCGACACGGAGCTGCTGGCGCACGCGCTGCGCGAAGCTTCGGACACGGCCTATCGCGGCGTGATCAAGCCGGTGGAAGGGACTATCCTGACTGTCGCGCGCGAGGCTGCGGAGGAAGCGGAGGCCGCCTACCCCACACACCACGATCTCGCAGAACTGATGGATCGCGTTGTGCTGCGCGCCAAAGACGCGCTCGCGCGCACGCCTGATATGCTGCCCATTCTGCAAAAAGCTGGCGTGGTCGATTCAGGAGGGAGCGGGCTGGTGTTCATCCTGGAAGGTATGGCACGCGGTCTGCGCGGCCAGCCGGTCGAGCAGTTTACCACCGCGCCAGTCGTCGTTGAGGACCTGGCAGCGGCGCTGGCGCCTGAAGACGAGATGGGCTACGGCTATGATGTTCAGTTCATCATCGCCGGGCGGGATCTGAACGTGGGCGTCATCCGCTCGGCCATCGATGCGATGGGCTGGTCGACTCTGGTCGTCGGCAACGAGGAAGCGGTCAAAGTGCATGTTCATGTGCATGATCCCGGCATCCCGCTCAGTTATGGGATCGGCCTGGGCGCGCTGAGCGATATTGTGGTCGAGAACATGCAAGCGCAATACCAGGAATACCTGCGCGAGCGCGCCAGCCAGCCGCCCGCCGAAGCCGCCGCAGAAGAAGAACCTCCGGCGCCCGCTTTCGATCTCGAAGCAGACGACATCGGCGTGGTCGCGGTCGCTTCAGGAGACGGGTTGGCGCGCGTCTTCCACCAGCTTGGCGCGACCGAACTGGTGTTGGGCGGGCAGACGAATAACCCCAGCACGCAGGAGATTCTGGACGCCATCCAGCGCGTCCCGACCAAGAAGATCGTCCTGCTGCCGAACAACAAGAACATTATCCTCGCAGCGGAACAAGCCGCCCGGCTGGCGACCGATCAGGATGTCGTGATCGTCCCGACGCGCACAATGCCGCAGGGGATCAGTGCGCTGCTGCCATACGATCCGCAGGGCGACCTGGCTGAGACTGCGCGCGCGATGGATCAGGCCAAGGATGAAGTCGTGACCGGCGAGATCACGACCGCAACGCGCAGCGTGGAACTGAACGGTGTCGAGGTCAGCGAGGGACAGATTATCGGGCTGGTCGATGGCGTCCTCGCGGTGTCCGGCGACAGCCTGGAGCAGGTGCTGCGCGATGTCCTGGCAGAGATGCGCGCAGACGAGCACGAGCTGGTCACATTCTATTATGGCAACGGTATCCACCGCGCTGAGGCCGAGGCGCTCGTTTCCGCCCTGCATGAGAGCTATGACGCGCTGGAATTCGAGATCGTTTTCGGAGGCCAGCCGCACTATCATTTCATCCTCAGCGCCGAGTAAGTTCGCGCCCGCAGGCGATAGACGGATGCAGGCTATGCTGCTGAAAGGTCGGGACGGAGGCCAGCGTGGGTAGAGTCCGGATTGTGACCGATAGCTCGGCTCAGTTCCTCGATCCCACGGTGATCGATCGCTATCAGATCGAAGTGGTTCCGCTCACCATCAGCCTGCCCACACGCTCATTTCGGGAAGGCATCGACCTCGATTCCGAGGCGTTTCTGCGCAGCGTTGCCGGCCAGCGCACGCCAGCACGCCTCGAAGCGCCATCGGCCGAGACCTTCGCAAACCTCTACACGCGCCTGAACCATGAGACCGATCATATCGTCTCGATTCACTTCTCTTCGGGGTTGGGCGAGGTCTGGAACAACGCCAGGCAAGGCGCACGCACGCTGCTTGGCCGCTGCGAGATTGAGGTGATCGATTCGCTGACCGCTTCGGCCGGGCTGGGGATGCTGGTCGAAGAGGCGGGCCTGGCCGTCGCCGAGGGCGCGAGTTTTGAGGAAGTGGTGCACCGCGTGCGTGGGATGGTGTCACGCGTGTACTCAGTGTTCTATGTCGGATCGCTCGATTACCTGCGCCACAACAACCTTATCAGCGAGGCCCAGGCGGTGCTCGGCTCGATGCTGGACATCAAGCCGGTGCTAAGCATTGAAGAGGGCGCGCTGATCCCCATTGAGAAAGTGCGCACCGACTCGCAGGCGATCGATCGCCTGGTCGAGTTTGTGATCGAGTTCAGTGACATTGCCCAACTGGTGATCTTGCAGCACACGTTGTACGCCACCGAACAGACTCGCCTGCTGCGCGACCGGCTTGCGTTTGAGTTCCCGGAACGCGAGTTTCCGGTGGCGCTCTATCGTCCCAGCCTCGGGGCGCTGATCGGGCCGGACGCGATGGGCATGATGATCTGCGAGGCATTACCCGAAGATGGGGAGTCTGTGTAATGCCCAAAGTCCTCGTCATGGCAGACAGCACCTGCGACATTCCGGCCGATTGGGTCAGGCAGCACGACATCCGCATCGTGCCGACCTATGTGCATTTTGGGCAAGAAAGCCTGGCCGACGATGGCGTGCAGCTCACACGCGAGGCGTTTTACCAGCGCCTGAGCGTTGAGGCAGCGCTGCCCACGACCGCCGCGCCGCCCCTCGGGCAGGCAGTCGAGGTGCTGGCCGGGGCGCTGCGTGACGCCGACCAGGTGGTCGCGATCTGCGCGCCTGCCGCGTTGAGCGGCATCTTCAATATCTTCCGGCTAGCGGCAGAACAGACTGATCCGGCCCGCGTCACGGTTATCGACAGCCAGATGGTCACGATGGGCTTCGGCTGGCAGGTGATGGAAGCGGTGCGCCTGGCCGGTCAGGGCGCCACACCTGCCGAGATCGAAGCGCGGCTGATCGCCATGCAGCCACGCGCCGATGTCTACGCCGCGCTGGACACGTTCGAGTTTTTGCGACGCAGCGGACGCGTCGGGTGGGCGGCGGCTTTTCTCGGCAGCTTCCTGCAGGTCAAGCCCTTGATCCGGCTCCACCTGAGCGTCGTCAGCTCGCAAGGGCGCGTGCGAACTCGTGAGCGGGCGTTCGCCGCGCTGCTCGATCTCGCACACCAGGCGGCGCCGCTCGAACAACTGGCAATTCTCCATACTGCCAACCCGGACGGCGCCGTAAAGCTTTCCGCCGCGCTGGCGGGACTGCGCCCGCCCGGCCGCCCAGTCCCAATCGTCGAGGTGACGCCGGTGATTGGCGTTCATGTTGGCCCGAACGGGCTGGGCATCGCAATTATTCGCCAGAACGATCCGGCAGAATAACAGCCGGGCTGTGGACCCACAGATAGCCTTGTAAATAGATATGGATGAAGTGGATTAGACGCTATGCCTTCGGCCCTTGAGACTCTGGTCAAGATTCTGAAGCTGGAGCAGGATACCGGGTACCGCAACACGGCGGTCATCGGAGGCCTGCAATCATTCGCAAGCAACTGGGCCAACGAGGCCCACCGGCAGGCGCGGCGGCCCGAACATCACCAGCTGGTCGAGGAGATGAGGGGCAAGCTGCGCGACTATGACGCGCTCGAAACGCACGAGGCGCGCCACGACGCGATCCGGTACATGATCGGCCGCGTCATGGGCCGCATTCCCGCGCCCGCCGATTTGCCGCCTCTGCCGCCACAGTGGGCCGCGCCGCCAACGCCCCCTACCCCGCCACCAGTTGCGCCGCCTGCGCCACCCCCGCCCAGGCTTCCCGATCCGCACATGCCGCGCGCCCAGGCGCCCGTCGAGATGCATGAAACCGGCGAAGACAACTCCGAAGACACAGGCTCGGCGCCCGCACCCGGCGCGCAGGATAGCGCGCCAGACGCCGGAGATGACAGTGCTCACGCTGAGGCGGACAGCGAAGACGACTACATCCCGCCGCCTGCGCCGCGCCCGCGCGCTTCGACGCCGCGCCGCGCCCGGCGTGTCCCGCTGTCCGGCGATGAGGCGATTGTCCAGTTCCAGCGTCTTCAGGAGACGCCGGTCACGGTGCTGCACAAAGTCGGCGCCAAGATGGCCGAGAAGCTGGAGCGGCTGGGCGTCCGCACCATCCGCGATATGCTGTTTAATTACCCGGCGCGCTACGACGATTACACGCGGATGCGGACGCTGAACAGGCTCCAGCCGGGCGAGATTACAACCGTGATCGCGGCGGTGCAGTCGGTCGTCAAGCGCCAGGCGCGCGGTGGCCGTCCCTACCTGTTGATGACGGTGGACGACGACACAGCAGTGATGCGCGTCGTGTTCTTTGGACAGTTGTGGCTCCAGCGCCAGTTCCAGCCCGGCGGCCAGGTCGTGCTCAGCGGCAAGGTCGAGCTGTTCCGGGGCGAGCTGATGATGACGAACCCGGAATGGGAGATGATCGAGCGCGAGCATCTGCACACCGGGCGCATTGTCCCGGTCTACTCGCTCACTAAGGGGCTTGCCGCGCGCACCATGCGCCGCCTGGTGCGGCAGACTCTGGATGAGTGGGCCGCCAAAGCGCCGGACTTTCTGCCGGACAGCGTGATGAGCCGTATTGAGCTGGCCGATCTGAGTTGGGCGCTGGAGCAGGTCCACTATCCTGAATCGCACGAAGCCCTCGACGAGGCGCGTACCCGGCTGGCTTTCGATGATCTGTTCATTTTCCAGGTCGCCATGATGCGCCAGCGACACGCGTGGCAGTCTGCGCCCGGCCAGCCAATCCCGGCTACCGATGAGTTTGTTGAGCCATTCAAGGACAGCCTACCATTCGACCTGACGACCGCCCAGCGCCGCGCGCTGCGCGAGATTCTGGACGACATGGCAAAGGATGCGCCGATGAACCGGCTGTTACAGGGAGACGTCGGCTCCGGCAAGACCGCTGTCGCAGCGGTGGCAATGGGCGCGGCGGTGTACGCTGGCAGGCAAGCCGCGCTGATGGCCCCAACCAGCATCCTGGCCGAGCAGCACGCTCGAACCATCGCGCAGTTGATGCGCGCTGCGCCGGGCGGCGACGTGATTCAGGTCCGGCTGCTGACCGGCAACACCAGCGACGCTGAGCGGCAGGAGATCTACGCTGGGCTGGCCGATGGCTCGGTCCACATCGTAATCGGGACGCACGCCCTGATCCAGGAAGGCGTCGAATTCAATGCGCTGGGACTGGCGATCATCGATGAGCAGCACCGTTTCGGCGTCGAGCAGCGCGGCACGTTGCGCAGCAAGGGCGCGAACCCGCACCTGCTGGTCATGACTGCCACGCCGATCCCGCGCACGCTGGCCCTGACCCTCTACGCCGATCTTGACCTGTCGATCATCGACGAGATCCCGCCCGGCCGCACGCCAGTCGAGACGCGCGTGATCGGCCTCACGGAGCGCGAACGCGCCTATGGCTTCATCCAGTCACAGGTCGCGCAGGGCCGCCAGGCATTCGTCGTCTATCCGCTGGTCGAGGCGTCGGAGCAGTTGGAAGAAGTCGGCGCGGCAACTGACGAATACGAGCGCCTGAGTCGCGAGGTGTTCCCCAGGCAGCGCGTCGGCCTGCTGCATGGACGGATGACCCCCAGCGAAAAAGAGGGTGTGATGAGCGCCTTCGCGCGCGGCGAACTGGATATCCTGGTCTCGACCTCGGTCGTGGAAGTCGGCATCGACGTGCCGAACGCGAGCGTAATCCTGATCGAGAATGCGGAGCGGTTCGGGCTGGCGCAGCTTCACCAGTTCCGTGGACGGGTAGGGCGCGGCGCGCACAAATCGTTCTGCATCCTCGTCTCGACCGCAGCCACGACCGATGCGCAGCAGCGGCTCCACGCGCTGGAAGAAACCAATGATGGCTTCCAGTTGGCCGAGATCGACTGGCGGCTGCGTGGCGCGGGCGATATGCTCGGTCTGCGCCAGAGCGGCGCGGGCGAGTTCCGGCTGGCCGCGGCGGTGAACCCGCGTCTGGTCGAGTTGGCGCAGCGCGAAGCGCGCACGATCTATGCGGAAGACCCGGACCTGTGCGCGCCGGAACACCAGTTTCTGGCGTGGCGGGTCAGCGTCCTGCTCGATCAGCGCGCTGATCTGAGCTAGCGTCTGGCCTGTGGCCTGCTAAAGGAGATCGCCGTGCAAATCGTGCGCCGTGCGCTATATCCCGGCAGCTTCAACCCGGTCCACTACGGGCATCTTGACATCGCGCGCCGCGCGCTCGCAGTCTTCGACGAGCTGGTGATTGGCGTCTACGTTCATCCCGACAAGGTGGACCTGTTCACCGGGCCAGAGCGTATCGCTCTGATCGAAGTTGCCATCGGCGACGATCCCCGCGTCCGAGTTGCGTCATACAATAAACTAACTGTAGACTATGCTAAGGATGTCGGAGCGAGCGCAATTGTGCGCGGTCTGCG
>JADLHR010000034.1 GCA_020848665.1 Anaerolineae bacterium | reverse complement strand
GTGGCGCTGGTGTCGCTTCTGGCCGATACGCTCGGCATTGGCAGCGGTGACTTCGGCACGTACCAGATTATCGGGCTGGTCGCCGGGATAATAGCGGTCTTGATCGGCCTCTACCTGGCCTATTTCCGTCGCAGATCCGTGACCTAGCCTGCGCCGGGCTGATGGAGCGGCAGGAGAGCGGGAACACGCGAAAAGCAGCGGCGGGCGCTCTGCGCGCCCGCTACGCTTTTATGTTTTCAGAGCCGGGTGCTCGGCCAGCAGCGTATCAATCGCCTTCTGTGTATCGACTACCTGCTTCATCAGCGAGAAAACCCCGGTCGTCTTCGCCTGGCCTTTCCGGACCGCGTCAAGCTTCGCCTGGGCGTCGCGGCGCTGTTCGCGCAGTGCGGCAAGCTGTCCGCGTGCGGCGATCAGCGCTTCGTCGGGCGAGGGCGCCGCCGCGACAACCGGCGGCTCAGGCCCCGCCGGGGAGCCGGGTTTCGGCGTATCAGGCTGCGCTTCGGCTTGCGGCGCGGGCGCAGCGGCTTTCTTTTTGGTCTTATTGTTCTTATGGAACGTGAACAGGTACGCGTGCATCGCCGGAGACAGGTAGCTGCGCGCCTGGTAGAAGAACACCCCTCCGATCGTGCGCTTGCGACTGCCATCCGGCAGCATCATTCCGCCCGCTGCCTCGATCGCGAACGCCTGCTTGACCATTCGCAGCGTGAAGCGTATCCCGCAGATATGGATGATCTTCGCAAGGCTGCCAATCGGCCCTGACTCTGTTTCGGCGAGCATCCGCGCGATTTTCTGGCTGCGGCGCCGGTTCGCGTTTGAAATTGTTCCGAATTTCTTGGCTGGCACAGCCAGCGTCACGACGACCGGCTGCGCCCCGACGCACTGTCGATTCAGCCGGTCGATGATTCTGCGCGGCGCAACGTCCGTTTCCAGCGTGGCAACGGCGCGGCGCAGGTCCGATCCCTCGCGCGGCGAGGACCATTCGATCGCGGTCACGGCGCCGTGTGGCTGGAGCAGGTTGCTCAATTGCTCGTCGGTGCAGTCAGGCGGCAGGTCGCAAACATAGTATTGAACTTTCACAAGCCGTTCCTTAGCCTTCAGCCGCTCAGGGCTGGTCTGAAAAAACGCCGCGAACGGCGCTGCTCGGTTCTCAGATTCAACACGTCACAGAGTATGGCTCAGGTTCTCGCTCGAAACAAGCCGCGCCTTCCACTCAGGCCGCAGGAATTCCCGTTTGCCTGAAAATCGGCGCGATGATTAGCGCTCTGAGCGCAGCAAGCGACGGGCGGAGCATACACGCTCCGCCCGCCTTGGGTAACCTCAATCTAACCGAGATGCTGATCATGATCGGTGCGCCGGGGTTGCTTAGCCCTGAGGTGGACGATTTTGATATGGAAGAACCGAATTTCTACCATTGCCAGGTTTAGGACTTAACCACTCAGTCTCGACAAGCCGTCGCCGTAACAGTCTCATCCCTTCGGGGCGAAATGCACAAACCGCAGTGAGTCGCGTGCGATCTGCCGCGCTCCTTGCTCGGTGCCATCCCATGTGTACCCGACCATCGAAAACAACTCACCTGTGAGCTTGTGATGTCGATTGACATAGCGTGACATGATATCCTCGCCATCTTCAGCAGAAACAAACTCGGCGACAACAGGCATCCTGCGCCTGCCAATTTGAATCGTTGTCTCCGGGTGTACTCTCAAATTTTGATACCATTGGGTCTGCGCGCCATACCCTGCGACGACTGTAACCCCGCCTGTCTGTGGATCCCGTTCAATGACCTCGACCACTGCCTGATGCGGTGATCCTGTTTTACGACCCAGGTGGTTGATCAACACAAAGTGCTTGCCGAACAACCATCCTAGCCCTAAGCGGTAGACATAAACGGGAAGGCGAAATCCCAGACGCAGCAGCCCCTTAGGTGGGTGGCTGGTGTTGGTATCTGTCATATAACTCTCCTCTGTATCTATAAAGGATTAGCCGGATTTGATTCCAATTACCGGGCGCGTTCTTTATTGGGGGTCAGGCGGATAACCGGAATCACACGACTCGTGCCTTTTTCATACTTCACGAAATTGCTGCTGGCCGCTTTGAACTTCTCATATAGGCGTGTGCGCTCTTCACCGTCGGTGATTGTCGCTCGGACGCTGAAAGCCTGGTCGCCAATCTGGATTCTTGCTTCAGGCTTGTTCTTCAAATTAAGATACCAGCCAGGTTGCCAGTCCATGCCACCCGCCGAGGCGGACACCAGATAATCTTGGCCGTCTTTGAGGTAGACAACCGGGTTTGTATGCGGCTTTCCCGATTTTCGTCCAAAGGTCGTAATCAGCAGTATCGGCAATCCGGCAATCCGGTTAGCAAACTTACCACCGCTCAAACGATAGAGAGCAACATGAAGACCATTTGCGACTCTCAATATACGTTTCAGAAATGCCGATGCCATATCCATTCTCCTTGTAATTCACTCAATGACTTCTCTTAAGCCCATCCACTCGCCATCAGCGCGATACCAATGAGGAGTGGCGCGACCAGGTGGAGTACCGCGCAGATCACCAAATCAGCCTGTGCAGTATCTGGAACAGAGGTCAGGGGCTTCATCTCCGCGCCTTTCTGGAAGGGGCGCTGACCCCGACAATTAACAACACCATGAGGAGTACGAACAGCAGCGCACCAAACACCTTACTCGTGCTGGGCATGGCCGCCGATTCTTGGTCAGCGAAATAGACTGGAAATACTGATGCGATGGCAAAAGATACAGAGAGGAAGCCAGAAGCCCGGCGTGTCCATCGCGCTCCAAGCCCTGAGAAAGCATATCCACCAAACACGCCAATCAGCGCGACACCGATTGAACCCCCGCCCTTCCCGGTCTTGGCAAGCGTGGTGAAAAAACCCTTTGTAACAATGACCGGCCCCACAATCAGCAACAGCGGCGAAAGGATTGCCCACCGCCATCGCTTTCTATCCGAGACCTCGGCATCGTGCGCGGCTGCGCCTAGCAGCGCCCCCACCAGTGCCGTAGGAAACAAGACCGCGCCGAAGGTGCCCGACCAGGTAAATCGAGGATTGTCTCCTAATTCCAATGCCAGCAAAACCATCCAGGCGCGCAGCGACGCTCCCCACGTCAAACCCAGGAAACTGCCGGCGAAGACTCGCCTGGCAATCGGGCTGCGGTGAAGAGTCATATTTTCAGGTGTCGGCTGGGAGACAGAACCCAGCGATAGATCGGAAGCCATTTGTTTTTCCCTTCGCTAGCCCCATCCACCCGCCACCAGGCCGATGCCAATGAAGAGCGGCGCTACAAAGTGGAGTACGGGAAAGTAGAAGTCACGCGGGCGAACAATGAGCATGATGAGCAGCCACCCCACGTTCCAGATGACGGTCGCCCATCCCGCCCAGCCTGCGACCACTCTGGTTTGGAGCAGGGCCGCGCCGAAAGCCGCTTGAGCCAGAAACGCCAGGATGACATACACCACAATCTGCGGATAGACCCATTCGCCTCTGCTCAGGTACGTGGTCTCGGCGACCACCAGTACCGCTGCGCCGAACAGATAACCCACCATGCCGGCGCGCGCCAGATACGCATCCCCGGCAGTGTGCAGCATGTCCTCCAGAAGTGCCAGCCCCAGCACCGCCATCAGGGTAGCGGCGATAACAAAGCCCCGTTCCCAGCGCAGAAAGGAAGCAGCATCATCGACTTGCCATTTGAGGAAGAATCTGCCGGTAAAGAGGACACCCCCCACGTTGAACACCCCGCTACAGAGCACCAGCAGGCTGGCAGCAATCGTGCGTTCGGATACACCCTGCAGGCTCAGCACAACCAGGAGCGTCAGACCGATAAGCACAAGGCCGATAAGCGATACCACAACAGCGGGATGCAGTGCCACGCGGCGCCTGTCCGGCGTAGGGAAATGGCGGCGCACGTAGCCGGCAGTCACCCGCAAGAGGTCGTGATCCATATCGCGCTCCTTTGCCTGCCCCGTGTCGTAGCCATCAGAAAATAAACGGAATAACGCGCCCGGTTATCACAGCCGCGCGTGGTGCAGAATCGTGGCATGGAGCGCGCAGGGGGGCCGGGTCCGGCTGAGACCCGGCTCACGCGACTTATTCGGCTTCTCGAAACTACCTGTGGGCCGTGCGCTTGCCGCAAAAAAGGCGAGCCGGTTTAGCGCCAGTCAGGGGAAGAATCCGGGGCCGGTGTACACCATACACCGGCCCCGGCGTGAAGCTGCGCCCCGGTCAAGCTAGAGGCCGACGCGGGCGTGAGTGGCGTAGAACAGGAAGCGGCCCAGCACCTCGGCTACCAGCACGAAGGCGAAGGCCAGGTAGACCGCCGTGATCATGACCGCCTGGCGGTTCATCAAAGCGCTGCGGTAGAGGAACAGGCCGAACAGGCCCGCGCCAACGAAGCCCAGGATCAGACGCAGCGCAAAGACCGCGCCGTAATCCTCAACCAGCTTCTCCACGCTCTGGAGCGCGGTAGCGCCGCTGGTCGACAGGTCGGCGACGTAGAGCGGGATGACGACCATCTCGACGCCGAGCAGCACGATTGAGGCGATTGCGATCCAGCGCAGGACACTGCGCAGCAGCTCTGCTTGTTGGGCGAGTTCGGTCTTCTCGGTGCGACGCTTGAGATACGAGTAGTTCACCACGAAGGCAACGCCGAGCGCCAGCGCGCCGAGCAGGAAGGTCGTGGTGTAGAACAGGACCGGCGTGGCGAGGGTGTCCCAGGCTGGCTCCGCGCGCAGCATGTAGATTTTGGCGTTGGCATAGACCAGCGCCAGCCCGATCAGCGCCGCGATGACGGCGATAGCCTGGCGAACCTTGAAGTCCGCGATCTGGCGCCACTGGAGGAGCGCGAAGACCGCGCCGAGGCCCACGAACAGGATGGTGAGCAGGATTTCGCGGCTGAGCCACGACGAGCCGAGGTTGCTGATGGCGCGGTAGGCGTTCGTCGGGTTGCCGAGATGGAACAGCGATGCCAGCACCGCCAGCACGAGCACCGGGCCGATTGCCAGCAGCGCCCGGTTGCTCAGGGCGTTGGCCTGTTTTTCACCGGACTTCCGCAGGGCGTAGGTGTGCGCCAGGCCGAGGACGACGAAGGCGCCAACCGACATCTGGGTGAGGATGGTATAGGCGACAAGCGCCCATTCTTTGGTATTCACAGCTACAGCTCCTCGGGGTTGAGCACCTGCCCCGTGCCCGCCGTGAAGGCGACAGCCTTGGCGTGGGGCGTGAAGACGACATTCGGGCGGGTGATGGACGGGTCGGGCAGCGGCGCGGGGGCGTCGAAGTCACCGTACTTCTCGCGCAGCTCAGCGATCGGCCCGAAGTCCAGCGCGCGATAGGTGCAGCCCGCGACGCAGGCCGGTTTTTCACCGGCGTCGATCAGCGGCGCGCAGAAGGTGCACTTGGACATCACACCGCGATCTTCGTCGAACTGGGGCGCGCCGTAGGGGCAGGCCCACTCGCAGTAGCGGCAGCCGATGCACTTGTCCTGGTCGATCAGGACGATGCCGTCGTCGCGCTTGGTGATGGCGGCGGCGGGGCAGACATCGACGCACAGGGCGTTGTCGCAGTGCATGCACGCGACCGAGGTGAAGTAGGCGAAGACATTGTTCGGGACGTAGTGGCTGCCCGCCTTGATCCATTCGCCGCCGGTGTACTCAGCCACACGGCGCCAGATCACGCCGATGGGCAGGTCATTCTGATCCTTGCACGCCACCTGGCAGGCTTTGCAGCCGGTGCACTTGGACAGGTCAACGTAGAAACCCAGTTGTTCGCTCATTCTCTAGCTCCTGCTTACAGCTTCTCGACCTG
>JADLHR010000033.1 GCA_020848665.1 Anaerolineae bacterium | reverse complement strand
GAAGACTGTTTTAAACTCCGCGTTGTTTGGGTCTAAATCCCAATCGGTACTGGGCTGTCCGCCGTCAAAGAGGCCCCGGGGCACAATATCCACCCCCACGTGTCCTGAAGTCCCGTTGTATTCATAGTTAAAACCGAAGAGTGCCGGATAAAAATCTGCGTTGCTCTTGCCATCCCTAGCTTCGCCAAAGATCGGGAACAAGAAAGGGATAACCTCAGCGGGAACGAGCATGTAGTGCTCTGAACCCCGGGCGAGTTCTAGCGTGAATCCAGTGCCTTGAAGAGGCAACATCGGTTCAATACCGGCGATGTAGCTGCCACCCAGGTATGGAGCCACATAGATATCCCACGTATAGCCGTTGGCGCCAGAGGATTGAACAACGTGCATGGGCCAATTTAAGTCTTCGTTGCACTTATAGTCAGTGCGTTGGGAAGTTGCGCTTGGATTGTACCAGGTTCCGTATGCTGGGGCAGGGCCATACAAATATCTCGGAAACATGTCGGCCTCAGGCACATTTTCGACGCGAAAGTGCCAGTTGGAAAGAACCTTGACGACAGCCGGAGTGTCACAGTCTGTTCCTACCATCAGATTCGGATACTCAGCTATCGCCAACACTCCCAATGGCCCAGGCGCCTCATTGCCGGTAACGAACTTAAACGTGATAGCCATGTTTGATACCCTCGTTTCGACTGATTGGCTTTTGCAGACCACCGGTGGTCATCATCTTCAAGGGTATCGGATTCGGCTTTCGAAATGGTGAACAAATGTTCGAACGTTTGTTCACTTTCTAGAGGTATTCAGGAGTTGTCTTCCTCTTTCAATAGAACAATGCTGCGCGCTTGATTAGGCTCGCGCTGGATATAGCCCTTCATTTCCAGCCTGTCGAGGTGCCGAAAGACCGTCCCGACCGACATATAGCATGCCGAGGCGATCTCACGAATACTGGGGGATTTTCGATTTTCCCGGTAATATGCTCGAATGAAATCGTAAATGGCTTGCGTAGTCTCTTGCTGGTGGTTCATTTCTTCTCCCGTTCACCGACCCGCCTAAAGCCATTATATGACACAATAGACCATATGTTCTGTTTGGAATAAGTACGATTCGCGTTTCTTTTAGGTTAAAATCACCGGGTTTAATCTCGCTAGCATACTGGACCGATCCCATGTTCCCCGCCATCCTCGCTGCATCCGAGCGCCTGCGCGGGCACGCGCACCGCACGCCGATCCACCGCTCGCGCACGCTGGACGCAATCGCCGGGGTGGACGTGCTGCTCAAGTGCGAGAACTTCCAGCGCGGCGGCGCGTTCAAGTTTCGCGGCGCGTTCAACGCGATCAGCCTGCTCTCCGACGAGCAGCGTGCGCGCGGCGTGATCACCTACTCGTCCGGCAACCACGCCCAGGCGATCGCGCTGGCGGGGCGGCTGCTCGGCGTGGAGACGACCGTCGTCATGCCAGACAACGCGCCCGCCATCAAGCGCGCCGCCACCGAGGGCTACGGCGCGCGCGTCGTCCCCTACGACCCGGCCACCGGCGACCGCCAGCAGATCGCGGAGTCGCTCGCCGCCGAGCGCGGATACACCATCGTCCCCCCCTACGATCACCTGAACATCGTCGCCGGGCAAGGAACCGCCGCGCTCGAACTGATTCAGGACGCCGGGGCGCTCGATTGGCTGCTGGTGCCGTGCGGCGGTGGGGGACTGCTCAGCGGGTCGGCGATCGCGGCGAAGGGGCTGGCGCCGGGCTGTCGCGTGGTCGGGATTGAGCCGGAAGTGGCCGACGACGCGACGCGCTCGTTCCGCACGCGGACGCTGCACACTGTCCATAACCCGCCGACCATCGCCGACGGGACGCGCACGCCCTCGCTCGGTGAAGTCACCTTCCCGCTGGTGCTCGACTACGTAGACGATATGCGGACAGTCAGCGAGGGCGCCATCATCGAGGCGGTGCGCTTCCTGTTCTATCGCATGAAACTGGTGGTCGAGCCGTCAGGCGCGCTCGGCGTAGCGGCCCTGTTGAGCAGCGCGGTCCAGGCGAGCGGGCGCGTCGGCGTGATCCTCTCCGGCGGGAACATCGACGGCCCGACGATGGCGCGCATCCTGACCAGCTGAGCGCGTCGATCCCCCATCCTTCCAACCTGCGGTCGGCATTCCTTCCCCCAGAACGAGGAAAGGAGACAGTTCCAGCTCGCGCTCCCCTTCCCTCATTTTGGGGGCAAGGGGCCGGGGGATGGGGGGCTTTCTTCGGCGTGAGCGCGTAACGCGCTCTAATCCGCGACAATCTGGATCGTCACGCTGGCGGGGTCGCCGCGCACGTCATCACGCCAGGGGACAACTTCGAGCGTGTGTATGCCGGTGCTGTCCGGCTCGTAGGTGAAATAGCCCTGGTAAAGCTGCTGGCCGCCGATCGGCGTGGACAGGATCACGCGGTTCAGGCGTCGCAGCTCGACGCGTGTCAGCCCCTGCGTATCGCGCACCGTGTACTGAATCTCAATCGTGTTGCCCAGGCGGACCTGTATATTATTGGGCGGCGACTGGATCGCGGCGCTGGGCCGGTAGAGCGGCGTCGGAGAGGCCGCCGGGACGGTCGGCGTCGCGGGCTGGGTCTTGTCGCCGCCGCCCAGCAAACCGGTCGCCAGCACGACGATCACGCCGAGCGCAACGATCACCGCCGCCGCGATCGCGATCCCCCACAGCCAGCGTCCGAGCCGCATCCTCTCCGGCTCCGGCTCATAATCGTAGCCCGCGTACGGTGGCGTGTAGGCTGGCGGTTGAACGGGCGGCTGCACTGGCGGCTGATAGGCCGGCGGCGGCTGGACCGGCTGGGCGGGTGGCGGCGGAATGTAGCGCGGCGGCGGGGCGATGGTCGGCGGGGCGGGTGCCGCCTGATCGGCGGGCATGGTCGGCGCCTCGTCGGGCGCGCCGGCCCCGTGCCGGAGCATCTCCTCTTCCACCCGGCGGTCTTCGAGCGCGTCCAGCTCGGCAGCGGTCGCGCCGCTGCGCCCGCCCTCGAACAACGTCTGCTCCGGCAGGCGCGCGGGCTGCCGGATCGCCTGCTCCAGCGCGGCGGCCAGCTCGCCCGCCGAGGCGTAGCGATCTTCGGGGCGCTTGGCGAGCGCCTTGGCGATCACCGGCTCGGCGCTAAGCGGCAGATCGGGCCTGACGCTGTGCGGGCGCGGCGGCTCCATGTCGAGATGCTGGTACATCAGGCCGTGCGGCGTCTCGGCGGCAAACGGCACCTGCCCGACCAGCATCTGGTACAGAAT
>JADLHR010000032.1 GCA_020848665.1 Anaerolineae bacterium | reverse complement strand
GGCGTCGAGCAGCGCCCGCAGCAGCGAGCTTTGCTGCGCGTTGACCGGCAGCACGAACCCGGCTTTGCCGCGCTGGAGCGCGTATGTCTGCATCTCGGCCAGAAAGCGCGGCCAATCGTGGGCAGCGCGCGGCAAACAGGCCGCCGCCTCGACCGTCAGGTATGCCTGGACGCTATATGGGCGGCGCGGCGTGTGCCGCAGCGCGGCGAAGCACACCGGCTGACCCGCGTCATCATGCCAGACCAGCGTCTCGCCCGCCTCTTCGCGGCGCAGCCAGCGCGCCGCCGGAGTTAGATCCAGCCCCGGCGCAAACGCATTCCCGATGGCGCTCAGCGCGCCGTCTTCGCCAGCCCAGATCGTCCAGCGCGTCTCGCGGGCCGGGGACGGCGCGCCCTGGCAGAGCAACGTCAGGCGGTGCGGCTCCAGGCCCAGCCGCGCGTAGAGCGCCAGGTTGCGCCCACTGTCCGGCATGGTTTCAAGCGCGTGGATCGTGCATCCCGCCTGGTCGAGCAGTTTCAGCCCGGCGGTGACCAGCGGCCGTCCCAGCCCCAGCCCCTGGCGATCCGGCGTGATCCCGAGCGTGCCCAGCCAGCCGAGCGATCCCCAGACGTGGGTGAAGCAGTAGCCAACCACCCGCCCGCGTGGCGCTTCGAGCGCCACACCAGGAAAAGGCCGCTCAAAAGCTGCTGCGATGTTCTCGGCGGTGCGCAGGCGCAGCCGCTCGGACAACTCGCCGCGCTCGCGCCGCACCCGCTCAAAAGCGTCGCGGTCAATCTGGCGCACCAGCTCACGGTCGTCCGGCTCGAAGGGCCGGGTATAGTGCGGGAAAACCTGGTCGCTCGCGGCGCGGCGCGCCATCTTGTGCCGCTCCTAGCGCACCACTTCGAGACGATCCGCCAGCGCGCGGGCGCGCGCGTCACGCTGCGCCATGTAGTCGGCGGGCGGATCGGCTACGCCGGTCACTTCCAGCGCGAACGAGGCCGCGACCGCACCATACACCAAGGCCCGCGCCAGATCAGTTGTCTGGCTCCAGCCGACCAGAAACGCGCCGCAGTAAGTGTTGCCCGCGCCGGTCTGGTCCACGATCTCCGCGACGGGGACAACCGGCACGCGCAGCAGATCCGGGTCATCCTGCCGTCCGGCGATTGACCCCTGCTCGCCCATGCGCAGCACGGCGACGCGCGCGCCATCGTCCAGCATGGCGCGGACCAGCGCCGCCGGGTCCGAGTGGCCGTAGAGCGCCTGCGCCTCCACCCAGTTCGGCGAGACAATATCCACCAGCGGCAGCGCGGCGCGGAAGGCGGCGGCGTTGTGCGGCGTCATGAAGGGCTGGATCGGCTCCCACAGCAGCGTGGCGCCGGGCAGCGCCGCGCGCCAGGGCGCGACCTCGCCATCGCGCAGCAGGTGCATCCCGCGCGCCTCGCGGTACCACGAGGGCAGGGCGTCGAGGCCCGGCCCGTAGAGAAACGGCTCCAGCTCGTCTACGCGGAAAATCTCGGTGCGGCGGCCATCCCACTCGAACAACTGCCAGGCGCGCGCCTGGGGCTGATCCAGCCACTGCATCCCACTGAGGTCGAAGTCGCGCTCCAGGCGGCGGCGCGCTGCGTCGGGCAGGTCACGCCCGGCGCATGAGACGAGGCCGGGCCGCTGGCCCCAGATGACCATCCCGGCGGCGGCATGTGTTACACCGCCGCCCAGCACGCCCATCGTCGACCGCCCGTCGGGCGAGATGATGTCGTCGATGATGATCCCGCCGACACAGATATAGTCCGGCGTATAGGCCAGTGGATTGGACTGAGCCAACGGGGCCTCCTCAGCTCAGCGCCGGACGCTGTCCTGAATCCGGCTGTCGCGGATGCGGCTGGCGCCGTCAGCCCAATCGACCGTGCGCCCGCCGCCCATGCTGCGGAAGTAATCGGCGCCAATGGCTGCCGCACGCTCCGCCGCCAGCAGCTCACCCGGCACGCTGTAGACGATTGGCGCGAACGCTTCCGATACCGCGCCGTGCACCGGCAGGACGTGATCGACATAGGCGCTGATCGCCTGCTCGCCCTGCGGCAGCACGCCGACGGTGCGCCGGCCAATCGCCTGAGCCGCGCGCGCAGCTTCTTCCATGCGCGAGGCGTCGCGATCGGCGGCGCTGAGGAAGACTGTCGGCGTGTCGGCGCGCGCCCCGAAATACTGGATATGCGTCCACTCCTCGGTTTCTTGGGCCGAGGCCGGATCGCCGCTGGCTTCCATCATCTTGGCCGCGCTGAACATCGCCACGCCGTAAAGCGGCCCGGCGCCGACGTAGACGAACTCCGGGATGCCGGCCCAGCGCGCCATCAGGTCATGGGCGACCGGCTCGCAGGCCGCGATGGTTGCTTCGAGCGCGCCAGCCAGCGCGCGCAGCTCGGCGCGCTGCGCGTCGGCCTGGGTGGTCGTCAGGTGGCCGCGCACCTCGCCGATGCGGATCGCGGCGCTGTACAGCGCAACCTGCGACGCCAGGTACGAGCGCACGCCGGGCACACTCACCCCGGCCAGCTCGTCGGGCAGCGGCGGAACGGCGGTTTCGAAGACTTTGTCCGCCGACTGCGCCAGCGTCGTGCCCGGAGCGGTCAGGGCCACGCCGGTCGCGCCCGCCTGCCGCGCCAGCCGCAGCGCCTCGATCGTCCGGCTGACTGCGCCCGATACCGAGACCGCGATCACCAGGTTGGTCTGCGGGCCGGTGTCCGGCAGAAAACCAGCCACATAACGGCTAAAGGTCAGCGCGCTGATGGCCTGTGTCGGGACACCCGCCAACTGGTGAAACGCCAGCTCCGCGCCGACCGGGGCGTGATAGCTGTCGCCACAGCCAACGAGGTAAATGCGCTTGACAGAGCGGCACAGCTCAAAGTCGAACGTGGCGCGCGCCGAGGCGTCGAACGGCCTGGCGATGTCGCGCAGGAGCTGCGGCAGCGTATCGATCTGCTGGTGCATGGGCGAACGATTGGTCATATCCTGTCCTACCTCGGTGAAAGATGCATCCCACCGCGCACGCGGCAGGCATTCGAAAACCAGCTCAACGCCACCCGTGGGCGGCTCATAGATCGCTCAGCTTCAGCGGCGCTCGCCCGGCGCGTGCTTCGTCCAGGCGGCGCGCGTAGTCCGCCGGGTTAGGCAGACCCGGTGGCAGCCCGATCTGCTCAATCAGGTACGAGGCTGCGACACTGGCGTGACAGGCGGCTTCGTCGATACCCTCTTGCAGCCGCGCGACCAGCGCGCCGCAGAACGCATTCCCCGCGCCGACCACATCCTGCACAGTCGTCTCAATCGCCGGAACATGTACGCCGCGCCCTTCCGGCAGGTTCCACACATCCGCGCCATCCGCGCCGCGCCGCACAGCCAGCACCTGGCCGCCCAGCGCCCGGAATCGCTCCAGAACCGCGCGCGGGTCGTCTGTTCCGGCGATCTGCGCCGCCTCGCGCCAGTTAGGCGAGAAGATATCGCACGCCGCCAGGATCGCGCGCAGCCTGTCGTCGTCCAGCGGCGCGTCAGGCGCGCGGAACGGCTCCAGGCTGATCAGCCGCCCTTGCTCATGAAGCTGCCGCGCGAACTCTACCCAGTCATCTTCCGAGGGGTGGATTCCCCAGTGGAAGGCGTGCGCCGCACGGTATTCAGGCGGCAGCACGTCCAGGCTGCGGGCAAGCTGCGGGCCGAGCGTTTCGGGCGGCACGCGCCAGGTCTGAGTGCGGCGGCCATCCGGCTCCAGCGTCTGCCAGGCGCGCGGCGTGGGCAGATCGGTCACGCGCACGCCGCGCAAGTCGATCTCGGCGCGGCGCATCGGGCCAAGCGCGCGCTCTTCGAGGTCTGCTCCGACGCCCGCCACCAGCCCGACCGTCTCGCCAGAGCCGAGTGCGGCGGCCATACCCCACGCCGTCTGCGGCCCGCCGCCGCCGAGCACGCCCATCTGCGTGCGGCCTGCGGGGAAGATGATGTCATCGATAAT
>JADLHR010000031.1 GCA_020848665.1 Anaerolineae bacterium | reverse complement strand
TCAAAGGGGAGCATCGGATGCGCACCACGCAGATTCGGACGGATACACCGCCTGACCAGCCCTATGGCGCCGAGCATGAC
Source organism: Anaerolineae bacterium (assembly GCA_020848665.1). Classification (GTDB taxonomy): domain Bacteria; phylum Chloroflexota; class Anaerolineae; order Aggregatilineales; family Aggregatilineaceae; genus DYGX01. The sequence goes on along the minus strand of JADLHR010000031.1, from coordinate 10,729 downwards.
GCCTGCGCGCTGATCCTGAGCGTTCGCAAGCGCGGCGACAGCACCTACGGCACGCTCAAGCGCGCGCTTGGCGCGCTGGCGAACATGGGCCACCGCACCGGCTTTGTCGATGGCGAAGGCGATGGCGCGGGCGTGCAAACTGACATCCCGCGCGAGCTGTGGGCGCGCCGCCTGAGCCACAGCGGCCTGCGCGCCTCGCTGGCGACCGATCCGGGCTTCTGGGTCGGACATCTGTTTATTCCGCGCGCGCTGGACCTGCAAACCGTGCGCGACCGCCTGCACGAAGGGTTCACCGCCGCCGGGCTGCAAATGCTGATCGACCAGCCGGGCCGCGTCAGGCCGGAGGCGCTTGGCCGCCAGGGCAGCATCGACCCGCCGCGCTTCTGGCAGATCGCGGGTTGCGCCGACGCCGCCGATGTCGAGGCGCGCCTGCTGCGCGCGCAGACCGCGCTCGAACGGGCGCTGCAAGTCCATTTCGCCTCGTTAAGCACGACGACGGTCGTCTACAAAGCGCGCGGCTCGGTCGAGATGTTGTTGCGCTACTATCCCGATCTGCAAGATCGCAGCTATCACACCGCGATGGCGCTTTGCCACGCGCGTTATTCGACCAACACCGTCTCCAGCTTCGAGCGGGTGCAGCCCTTCGCCCTGCTGGGGCACAACGGCGAGATCAACACTATCAGCCGCTTCCGCCAGGAAGCCGCGCAGCTTGGCGTGGCGCTTGATCCCGGCAACTCCGACTCGCAGGACATCGATCGCACGCTGCACACCCTCTGCGCGCAGCACGGGCTGGACCCGATTGAGGCGCTGGAGCTGCTCTTTCCGCCGGTCCCGCACGATCTGGACCTGATGCCGCCACCCTTGCGAGAGGCGTATACTCATCTGCGGCACGTGTTCGGACCATACGCGCAAGGCCCGGCGGCGATCGTTGCCCGCGCCGGAGATATCGCGGTCGGCGGCGTAGACGCGCTGGGGCTGCGCCCGCTGTGGTTCATCGAGACCGAGAAGGAGTACGTCCTCAGTTCGGAGCGCGGCGTGCTGCACCTGGAAACGATGGTCCGCGACGCGCGCCCGCTGGCGCCTGGCGAGCGCCTCGCGCTGGTCATCCGTCGTGGACAGGGTGTAGACATCATGGACCACACCGCCATCCGCCGGCACACCGCCGGGCACGTCTATCAGCGCCAACTGCCGGCGGCAGCGGCGGCGCCCTGGCGCACGTGGGACCTGCCTGAGCTTCACAGCAGCGGTGATTTCGGCCCGCATTCGCCCGGCGGCGCGCCGGTGAAGACGCATACCCGGCGCGCCGTCGAGCGCGCTCTGCTGTCCGTTGCTGAGATGGCCGAGCCAATCGCCCTGCCCTGGCACGTTCCCGCGCGCGTTCCGACGATCGACACGACCGTTCTGGCCGCGACCGGCTGGAATCGCGAGCACCTGCAAGAGATCGAATCCCTGGCAGCGGAAGGCAAGGACCTCGTCGGCTCGCTGGGACACGACGGTCCATTGGCCGCCCTGAGCCGCAACCGGGTTAACCTGGCGGATTTCTATAAGGAAACAGTCGCGGTCGTCACAAACCCGGCCATCGACCGTGAGCGTGAAACCGAGGCGTTCGCCACCAAAACGCTGGTCGGCGTGCGCCCCAACCTCAGCCGCGCCGCCGAGCAGGACGATCTGCTGATCGTGCTGGAGACGCCGCTGCTGCCAGGCGGTCACCCCGATCTGGGCGACGAGGCGCTGGCGCACGAGATCGCAGAGGGCCTGGGTACACTGACGATTGATGAGCTGATCGGGCAGTTTGGACCGCGCGCGACGATATTGACGCTGGCCGTCCACGACAGTGAAAACGTGCGGCAGACGCTCAACCGGCTGGCGGCGGACGCAATCGCAGCAGTACGCGACGGCGCGCAATGCCTGGTGCTGGATGACTCCGAGATGCTGGAACACGGCCTGGGCTGGCTCGATCCGCACCTGGCGACCGCGACCATTGACCGGGCGCTGCGTGAAGCCCCGGCGGACGACAACCTGCGGCGGCGCGCCGGGCTGGTAGTGCGCAGCGCCAGCGTCCGCACGCTGCACGATATCGCGCTGCTGTGTGGCTTCGGCGCAGACGCGATCAGTCCCTACGCCATGCTGCTCGCAGGGATCGGCGCCAACAAGTCCAGGACCGCAATCCAGGATGAGCACGATCTGATCGAGCGCCAGCGCCGCCTGCTGACAACGCTGACACACGGGCTGGAGAAGGTGATCTCAACCATCGGCTGTCACGAGCTGCGCGGTTACGGGCGATTGTTCAGCGCGATTGGTCTGGCGCCGAGCCTGGCTGAGGCGCTCGCCGCGCCCAACTACTTCGGCAGCGAGCGTGCCGGCCTGACATGGGAGCGGCTTGATCGCGAAGCGTCCGAGCGCCAGGCGGAGCTGCGCGGCGAAGCCAAAGCGCAGCTTGCCCGCGTCGATCGCTTCTATCCCAAGTTCTGGAAGAAGGCCGAGGCCGTCGCGCACGGCGAGATGACGCTCGACGAGTTTATTGCCTTCTTCCGCGATCTGACGATCGATGTGCCGGTCGCGCTGCGCCACGTCATGGGTTTCACGCCGCTGAGCAGCGCGGTTGATCCGGACAGAGTTGATCTCACCATCGGCCATCACGATCTGCCGGTGCTGATCAGCGCGATGTCGTTCGGCTCGCAGGGCGAGCTGGCTTACCGCGCCTATGCGGAAGCAGCGCGGCAGCTTAACATCGTGTGTGTCAACGGCGAGGGCGGCGAGCTGCCCGATATGATGGATGGGCGCTATACGCTCAACCGGGGGCAGCAGGTCGCCTCAGGGCGCTTCGGGGTCAACGCGCAGTTCCTGAACTCCGCCTGCGTGCTGGAGATCAAGATCGGCCAGGGCGCCAAGCCCGGCGAAGGCGGACTGCTGCCCGGCTATAAGGTGACGCCTCAGGTTGCTGAGGCCCGCCACACCACCCCATACGTCACCCTGATCTCCCCCTCGAACAACCACGACATTTATTCCATCGAAGACCTGGCGCAGCTGATCGAAGAATTGAAGACGGTGAACCCGCATGCCCGCGTCTCAGTCAAGATTCCGGTCGTGCCCGGCGTCGGGATTATTGCGGTCGCCGTCGCCAAGGCGGGCGCGGACATCATCAACCTGACCGGCTACGACGGCGCAACGGGCGCAGCCCGCAAGCATGCGCTGCAATACGTCGGGCTGCCGACCGAGATCGGCGTGATCCAGGCGCACCGCGCGCTGATCGACGCCGGACTGCGCCATCGTGTCGAGCTGTGGTGCGACGGCGGGATGAAAACTGGCTCTGACGCCGTCAAGATGATCCTGCTCGGCGCGAACCGGGTCGGCTTTGCGACAATGGCAATGGTTGCGATGGGCTGCACTATCTGCCGCAAGTGCAACGAGGGCACGTGTCACGTTGGGATCACGACGCACATCAGGACGGTCGAAGAAGCCGAAGCGCAAGGGCTTAAGAGCTTCGTCCCGCGCGACCCGGCGCTGGCCGTCGAAGGGATCGTGCGCGTATTCGGCGCAATCGGCGAGGAAATGCGCCGCCTGACCGCGCAGCTTGGCGCGACCCGGCTGCAAGACCTTGTCGGGCGGGCCGATCTGCTGGAACAGGTCGATTGCCTGGACATGATCGACCTGAGCGCGATGTGCGCGCATCACCCGATGAAAGCGCGCCCGGAGGCCGAGCCGGGCATAGGCCGCCGCCTGACGCGCCCGCGCAACATGCTGACCAAGCTGATCACCGACCTGGCGGTCTCGGCGCTGGACTCCAGCGAGCGCGAGGCCACCTACCAGGATGAGGCGATGGCTTATGATCGCGCGCTCGGCTCGCACCTGGCGGGCGAGATGGTCCGCAACACCACCCTGTCGTCGCGCATCGACCGGATGCACCTCAACTTCGGACCGTCGTCGCTGGCCGGAAACGGATTCGCTGCCTGGACGATCGGCCGGCTCGACATCCTGATCGAGGGCGGCGCGCAGGACGGCGCGGCGAAAGGCGCCAACGGCGGGCGCGTCGCGATCATGAAGGGGCTGAATCACAACGGTCTGCGACTGGATGGCAGCGTCGGCAAGAGCTTCGCCTATGGCGCGCAGCGCGGCACGCTGATCGTGCAGGGCGACGCCGACTCGCGCGCCTGCGTGCGCCTCTCCGGCGCGGACGTAATCTTCGGCGGTGAGCTGACCCAGCCGATTGACGACAGCGAAGGCGTGCTCGGCACGCACGCTAACCTCAAAGGCTTCGCGTGCGAATATATGACTTCGGGCCGCGTCGTGATTCTGGGCGATCCGGGTCCATACGCTTTCGCCGGGATGACCGGCGGCGTGGTCTACCAGCAGCTTTGCCCGGAGCTGGGGCTGGACGAGCGCGCTTTGCGCCGCCGGGTGGGCCGGGGCGCGAAGGTCGCGATCCAGCCGCTTGAGGACGTGGACATCGCGTCTTTACAGGAACTGCTGGCGGCCTACGTCACCGCGCTGGAGCAGACCGACCAGCTCGATACCGCCGACCGCATCCACGCGCTGGCGCGGGCCTGGGTGCTCCAGCAGCGCTTCGTGAAGATCGTCCCGGCATAACAGCAGTAAGATGCGGCGAGCGGGCTTGGTCACTTACAACAAAAGGATTGTCGGCGCGCGATCCGTATGCTATTCTTGACCTTCAGAATTCGTGAATCCAGAGTTCGTGAATCGTAGAGAAGCTCTGAGCGCGCTACGATGGACCTTCTGAGCAGCATCCGCCGTCTTCCCCGCCGCCGTCCGGCTTTCCCGCAAGGGGGTCCGGCCTAGTTGTGCTGGCGCGGAAAGACGAGAAACACGCAGCGCACAATCGCCCCCGGACCTGGGGGCGATTTTTGTTCGGGCAGGAGTTGGTAATGAGCATGATTGATGTGGGGATTTTCGGCGCAACCGGGTACACCGGGCTGGAGCTGGCTCGCCTGCTTGAAGCGCATCCACACGCGCGCATCCGCTTCATGACCTCGGAAGGCGCGGCGGGCACAAGCCTGCGCGCCAGCCATCCGCTCGCGCCGGACCTGGCGCTCGTCGCTGCGGCGGACGCGCCGCTCGACCAGGCAGACGCGGTGTTCCTCTGCCTGCCGCACACGCAGTCCGCGCCAATCGCCGCCCGCGCGCTGGCGCAGGGCGTGCGCGTAGTGGACCTCTCTGCCGATCTGCGGATCGACGACCCGGCCATTTACGAGCGTTGGTACAAGGTTGCGCATCCCGCGCCGGACCTGCTGCCAGCACCCTATGGCCTGCCAGAGCTGAATCGCCTGCGCCTGCTCGGCGCGGAGTGCGTCGCCAACCCCGGCTGCTACGCGACCGCGCTGCTGCTGGCAACCGTGCCGCTGGCACGCGCGGACCTGTTCGTGCCCGGTGCGCCGCTGATCATCGACGCCAAGTCAGGCGTGTCCGGCGCGGGGCGCTCGCCCAAGCAGCACCTGCTGTTCGGCGAGGTGCAGGGCAATTTTTCGCCCTACAACATCGGGCGCGGGCACCGGCACCTAGCCGAAGTCGAGCAGGAGCTGGCACGCGCGGGTTACGACGGCGGCGCGCTGATCTTCGCGCCGCACCTGCTGCCGACCGATCGCGGTATTCTGGCGGCGGTTTACGCGCAGGTGACCGATCTCGACGCTGCGCAGGAAGCCATCCGGCAGGCGTACACGGGCGAGCCGCTGGTCTGCGTGCTGCCACCCGGCGAGCTGGCGACGCTGGGGCACGTGGTCCGCACACCGCGCGCCGTCCTCTCACTGACGCCGAGCGCGGGAAATGTGCTGATTGTGATGGCGGCGCTCGACAATCTGCTGAAGGGCGCGGCGTCGCAGGCGGTGCAGAATTTCAACCTGATGCTGGGCTTCCCGGAAACAACCGGTCTGCTGCCCGCGTAAGAGACTGGAGAGCATCCTATGAACCCGACTATGCCCGACACGCTTCCGGTCGTCGTCAAGATTGGCGGCAACGAGATGGACCGCCCCGGCTTCTTTGACCAGCTTGCCCAGGCCGTCGCCGGCCTTCAGCAGCGCACGCCGTGTATCCTCGTGCACGGCGGCGGGCGCGCGATCAACCGGCTACAGGAACGGCTGGGTCTGCAAGCGATCTATCATGGCGGCCAGCGCGTGACCGACGAGGCCGCGCTCGAAGCCGTCGAGATGGTGCTCTCTGGCGTGATAAACAAGCAGATTGTGCTGGCGCTGCTGCGCGCCGGAGTCGATGCCGCCGGGCTGAGCGGCGTCGATCGCGGCCTGCTGACGGTCGAGCCGTGGTCGCCCGACCTGGGACGAGTGGGCCGGGTCGTGCACGTCCGCACCGCCCCGCTGTTCGAGCTGTGCGCGCAGAACGTCGTCCCAGTCGTCTCGCCGATCTCAGCCGGGCCGGGCGGCACCTACAACGTCAACGCCGATCACGCCGCCGGAGCAATCGCCGCCGCGCTGCACGCGGCGCACGCCGCCTTCGTAACCAACGTGCCAGGCGTGCGCGTCGGCGGAACAATCGTGCCGACGCTGTCGATCGTCGAAGCCGAGGACCTGATCGCGCAGGGCGTGATCAGCGGCGGCATGATTCCGAAGGTTCAGGCGGCGCTGGCGGCGGTCGCGCAGGGCGTCCGCCAGGCCGTCATCACCGATCTGCCCGGCCTCGCCGCCGGGACCGGGACCGTCTTTGTCGCGTAAGGGGCACTTGATGGAACACCAGCCAGTCAGTGACGTGATTGAGAAGTCGAACGAGTACGTGCTGGGGACATATATCCGAGCACCCTTTGTACTGGATCGCGGCGCGGGAATGTGGCTGTTCGACACTGAAGGCCGCGCTTATCTCGACTTCGGCGCGGGGATCAGCGTCAACAACCTCGGCCACTGTGATCCGGGCGTGGTAGCAGCGGTGACGGATCAGGTCGCGCGGCTGTCGCACACCTGCAACCTCTATCACACCGCGCCCCAGGCTGATCTGGCCGAGGCGTTGTGTTGCAGCGGCTTCGCGGACAAGGTCTATTTCGCTAACTCCGGCGCGGAAGCGATCGAGGCGGCCATCAAGTTCGCGCGCAAATACGCGCTGGTTACACACGGTCCCGGCAAAACCGGGATCGTGGCGTTTCATGGTGCGTTTCATGGGCGTACTGCCGGGGCGCTGGCCCTGACGCCAAAAGAACGCTATCAGGCCCCATTCCGCCCATTGATGCCTGGCGCGACTTATGCGCCGTTTAACGACCGCGACGCCGCGTTGAGCGCGATCGGGCCAGAGACCTGCGCCGTGTTTGTCGAGCCAGTCCAGGGCGAGGGCGGGATTCACCCGGCAGATCCGGCGTTTCTGCGCGCCCTGCGCGACGCCTGCGATGCAACCGGCGCGCTGCTGGTCTTCGATGAGATTCAGTGCGGCGTCGGGCGGACCGGCACGCTGTGGGCCTACGAGCAGACAGGCGTTGTGCCCGATCTGCTCACCGCCGCGAAGGCGCTGGGCGGCGGGCTGCCTATCGGCGCAACGCTGCTGACAGATCGCGTCGCCGCCGCGCTGGAGCCGGGCGATCACGGCAGCACCTTCGCAGGCGGACCAGTCGTCTGCCGGGCGGCGCTGGCTGTGCTGGAGCACATTAACGACCCGGCATTTCTCGCCCACGTCCGCGAGATGGGCGCGCTGCTAACCGAGCGCCTGCACGCCATCCAGTCACCGTGCATCCGCGCAGTGCGCGGCCTGGGTCTGATGATCGGAGTCGAGCTGGATATCGAGGTCGCGCCGCTGATCGCCAGTGGGTGGAGACACGGCGTGCTGATGCTCAACGCCGGGACGCATGTCCTGCGCCTGCTGCCGCCTTTGATCGTTGAGCCGGACCATATTGAGCGGCTGGTCAGCGCGCTCGAAGCCATGTTGTGGGAGATCGACGCCGTATGATCATCCGCCCCGCGCACCCCCACGAGATCGAGGCGATCCGCGCGCTGTTCGCTGGCGAAGTCGCCGCCGGGCGGATGCTGCCGCGCGCCGCGCACGACATCCGCGCGCGCCTGGACGACTGGCTCGTTGCCGAAGAGCACAGCGCGATCGCTGGCTGTGTCTCGCTGGTGCAGTTCAACCCGGCGCTGTGCGAAGTGCGCTCGCTAGCGGTCGATCCCGCCTATCGAGGCCGGGGAATTGCCAGCGCGCTGGTCCGCGAGGCGCTGGCGATGGCCGAACGACGTGGCATGGAACGTGTCCTGGTCCTGACGCGCGCGGCGGGCTTGTTTGAGAAGCTGGGCTTCCGGCGCGACTTTGTCGCCAACTTCCCTGAGAAGGTCTGGCGTGACTGCGCGCCCTGCCCTTTCCGCCACGCCTGCGATGAGATCGCGCTGATCTACCCGATTCGAGAGCCTGTCCACGCGCCCTACCCCGACAAGGAGCCGACCGTTGCCCGCCGCTCGTGACGCTGCATACGATATACCGGAGGGTTTTCAGGCGGCAGGAGTCGCCTGCGGGCTGAAGCGCGACGGCCGGCTGGACCTCGCGCTGATCGCCAGCGACCGGCCCTGCGCTGCCGCCGGGCTGTTCACTACCAACCGCGTCAAGGCCGCGCCGGTGCTGTACGACCAGGCGATTCTGGCGGCGCCGGGCGCTCGCATCCGCGCGGTGATCGCCAATACCGGCAGCGCCAACGCCTGCACCGGCGACGACGGGCTGGCGCGCACGCAGCGCACCGCCGGTCAGGTCGCGCAGGCGCTCGGCTGCTCGCCTGCCGAGGTGCTGGCGCTTTCGACCGGCGTGATCGGCCTGCCGCTGGCGCTGGAGCCGTTTGAGCGCGGCATCCCGGCCTTGCACGCCCAGCTTTCGCCCGAAGGGTGGCCTGTTGCCGCCGAGGCGATCATGACGACCGACACGCGCCCCAAACTTGCCAGCCTGCGCCATCCGGACGGCTTCACCATTATCGGGATCGCGAAAGGCGCCGGGATGATCGCGCCTAACATGGCGACGATGTTGGCCGTGATCGCGACCGATGCGCAGGTGGACGCGGCCCTGCTGGGGCGGGCGCTGCGCCGCGCCGCCGATGCCAGCTTCAACCGCATCGTGGTCGATGGCGATATGAGCACCAACGACAGCCTGATCGCGCTGGCGAATGGCGCGTCGGGCGTCGCGGTGACGGATGAGGACGCGCTGGTCGAGGCGCTGGCGGCGGTCTGCGTGCCGCTGGCGCAGGCGATTGTGCGCGATGGCGAAGGCGCAACGAAGTTCGTCACGCTGCACGTCACCGGCGCAGCAGACGAAGCCAGCGCGGTGCAGGTCGCGCGCACTATCGCGTCCTCGGCGCTGGTCAAAACCGCGTTCTACGGCGCCGATCCGAACTGGGGCCGTATCCTGTGCGCGGCGGGCTATTCGGGCGTCGATGTCCGGCCAGACCGCATGGCGCTCTGGCTGCTCGATTCCGCCCAGCAGCCCATGATCCAGCTTGTGGCGGGTGGTCAGCCGGAAGATTACGACGAATCGGCGGCCATCGCGCTGATGCAGGGGCCAGCATGGGGCATGCGCCTTGATCTGGGCCGGGGCGCGGCGAGCACCTGGGTCTGGACGTGCGATCTCAGTCACGAATACGTCTCGATCAACGGGCACTACCGGACCTGAAAAGCCGCTCCTCCCACCCGGCGCCTGGGCGTTTGCACAAATCGCACAAATGATTTTGTGTAAGAATCGTTGACAAATTCTGAGGGGAGTGCTAACCTGTACCCAGCTTAACAACTGAATAGCAGTCATGCCCCTTCTTATCCAGAGAGGCGGAGGGACCGGCCCGATGAAGCCTCGGCAACCGACTGGGAACCTGAACAGAATCCCAGGAACGGTGCCAATTCCGGCAGAGTGCAATTTTCTGGAAGATGAGAAGGCATTTGGTCGCCGCTTGGTCGAATTCAAATCCTTCTCACTCCGAGAGGGATTTTTTATTCTCGCTCGGACGCGAGGGGGGATACTGCCCATGTGACCGTCGCATCGTAGACACGGAGCAGATCTCATGACCGAAGGCAATGGTAACAAACCGCACGACTACCGCTTCGAAACGCTGGCGCTCCACGCGGGCTATACGCCCGATCCGGTGACCGGCTCGCGCGCCGTCCCGATCTACCAGACCACCGCCTACCAGTTCCGCGACACCGATCACGCCGCGGCGCTGTTCGGCCTGCAAGAGCCGGGCAACATCTACACCCGGATCATGAACCCGACCAACGACGCTTTCGAACAGCGGCTGGCCGCGCTCGAAGGCGGTATCGGCGCGCTGGCGACCTCATCAGGACAGTCCGCCGAAACGCTGGCCGTGCTGACCCTGTGCGACACTGGTGACGAGATTATCTCGTCCAGCGCGCTGTACGGCGGCACCTACACGCTTTTCGCGCAAAGCTTGCGACGCCTGGGCATCACGACGCACTTTGTGAGCGACAATCAGCCAGAGTCGTTTGAAGCGCTGATTAACGACAAGACGCGCCTGATCTACCTGGAAGTGATCGGCAATCCAAAGCTCGAAATCCCCGACTTCGAGGCGATCACGGCGGTAGCCCACGCGCACGGCATCCCGGTCGTCTGCGACAACACGTTTGCGACGCCCTACCTCTGCCGCCCGTTTGAATACGGCGTCGATATCGTCGTCCACTCCACGACCAAGTGGATCGGCGGGCACGGGCTGAGCATTGGCGGCGCGCTCGTGGACAGCGGGCGCTTCGATTGGAAAGCCAGCGGTCGCCACAACGGGCTGGTCGAGCCAGAGCCAGCATATCATGGG
>JADLHR010000030.1 GCA_020848665.1 Anaerolineae bacterium | reverse complement strand
TTGTCATAGCGGCTAAGTGTAGCACATGGCGGGGCACAAATGCGCGCCGCACATCTTAAAAACGCATGAATATTCTGCGTGGACGCGCCGCATGAAAACGGAGCAGCCGCGCAGACTGCTCCGTTTTTTTAGGCAGATTGACGCCAGGTGCGTTGTCAGTCCGCGCTGGATTGCTGCGGCTCGGCTTCGGCGAACCCCTGTCGTGCGACTGCCGCGTCAACAATCGCGTTGATCAATTGCTCGTAGGTCCAGCCAAGCGCCTCGGCCTGGAAGCACAGGTCGCTGAAGTTAGGCGTCAGGCCGGGCAGGGGGTTGATTTCCAGGATATACGGTTTGTTGTGGTTATGCCGGTCCAGCCGGAAATCGACGCGCGCCACGTCCTTGCAGCCGATGACGCGGAAAACCGCCGCCGCCAGCACGTTCAGTTCGTGCGCCAGCGCCGGTTCGAGCGGCGCCGGAATGAGATAGGTGCACTCGTCCGACAGCTCGGTCTTCAGACGGTTGGTGTACAGGTCCGCCTCGGATTCGCGGAAGGCTTCGAGGTCCACTTCCAGCGACGGGAGCATGATCAGCCCGTCGGGCACATCGGCGCTGAGCGCCCGCTCGTTGATCCTGCGCGCGCTGGTCGGCTTGAGATTGCCGATCATGCCAATCATAACTTCACGGCCCTCGATGTAGTGCTCGCACAGGATCGGTTGGTTGTACAGCGCGATCTGGCGCGCGACCTGGGTGCGCAGCTCGGCTACGGTGCGAACGATGCTCTGGGCGCTGACGCCCATGCTCGTCCCCTCGCGGCTCGGCTTGACGAACATCGGGAAGGCCAGCTCGCCGCTTGCGTCGAGCAGGTCATGGTCAATCGGCTCGTCCGCCGACTCGAAGACCTGGAACTCAGGCGTCGGCAGGCCATGATACAGCAGGATACGCTTGGTCATCGGCTTGTCGAGCGCCAGCGCGAGAGCCAGCACTTTGCTGCCGGTGTACGGGATGCGCAGCATTTCGAGCACGCCGGGGATATGCGCCTCGCGGCCATCGCCCCAGTGGCTCTCGGCAATGTTAAAGCATAGATCAGGCTGGTACTCCATCAGCCGCTCCACCAGGTTGTAGGGTGGGCGGATGCTGGCTTCCAGGAATGTCGCTTCGTGCCCGGCGCTTTCGAGCGCCGCGACAATGGCGGCGACGGTGCGCGGGCTGTCCAGGTCGGCCCACTGGTCGGGCGACATACCTTCCCAGGTGGGGGCGTTAGTCTTCAGATTGCCCAGGACTGCAATTCGCATACTACCGATACTCCCTCGCCGGGGCAGCTACTCTGCCGCTTCTGTCCGTTTCGCGCCGTTGCCGTTCAGTTTCTTCTTGCCGTTCCCGTTGCCATTTCCGTTGCCATTTCCATTGCGGTGACCGTTGCCGTTGCCGTTTCCGTTACGCTGGCCGTGCTGGGCGTGCCCATTCGACCCGGCCGTGGGGTCATCGGTGGGTGGCTCTTCCATGCGGAAGCGCTCCCACTTGGCGTCGTTGGCGTTCAGCCGGTGCTGGATGCCGTTACGGCGATGAGTCTCGTCGAACCCTTCGGGCTTGATGAACGGGAGCTTGCCTGTCAGCAGCCCGGCCACACCGATCTGACCCGGCTCGCGGCGCTCCGACGACTGCCGGTCGAGGTGATCGATTGCGTGCGGATCGTAGTCGAGTGGCTCGTCGTAGGTGGTGATGTAGCCCTCGTAATTGCGCAGCACGACGCGGCCTGGCGCCTGGCTGATCAGGTACTGGGGCATGACCGGAATTTTGCCGCCGCCGCCGGGCGCGTCCACGACGTAGGTTGGGATCGCGTAGCCGCTGGTGTGCCCGCGCAGGCCCTCGATAATCTCGATGCCCCTGGCGATCGTGGTGCGAAAATGCCCGGCGCCCTTGACCAGGTCGCATTGATAGAGATAGTAGGGACGCACGCGGTTGCGGACCAGCTTGTGAACCAGCTCGCGCTGGATGTTGACGCTATCGTTGATCCCGGCCAGCAGCACGCTTTGGTTGCCGAGCGGCACACCGGCGTACGACAGTTTGTCGAGCGCGCGGCTCAGCTCTGGCGTAATCTCCTTCGGATGGTTGACGTGGATGTTCATCCACAGCGGGTGATACCGCTTCAGCATCTCCGCGAACTCATCTGTGATACGCTGCGGCAGAAAGACCGGGATTCGGCTGCCGATGCGGATGATCTCGATATGCGGAATGGCGCGCAGGCTGGACAGGATGTGCTCCAGCGTTTTCGGCGCCAGGGTCAGCGGGTCGCCGCCGCTGAGCAGCACATCGCGCACCTGCGGCGTGCGGCGCAGGTAGTCGATCTGGAGATCGAACTCTGCGCGGCTGAAGTTGGCGTGCGGATTGCCGACGATACGGCTGCGAGTGCAATAGCGGCAGTAGCTGGCGCACTGCGTCGTGACCAGCATCAGCACCCGATCAGGGTAACGGTGCACCAGGCCAGGGACCGGGCTGTGCTTGTCTTCGGCGAGGCTGTCTTCCATCATACCTTCGAAGGCTTGCAGCTCACGCCCCAGCGGGATGACCTGCCGCCGGATGGGGCAGTGCGGATCATCGGGATCGATCAAGCTGGCGAAGTACGGCGTGATGTCCACACGGAACTTGCCGTCGGCGGTCAGACCCTCGATCTCTTCCGGCGTCAGATGAATGATCTGCGCCAGTTCCTCGACTGAGTTAAGACGGTGCGCCAGCTGCCAGCGCCAGTCGTCCCACTGCGCGTCGGGCACGCTGGCCCACAGCGCAGGGCGTGGTGTGCGCGCCAGCGGCTGTTCGATTGTCGAGGAAAGAGCGGCTAAGGGTGCGCTGAACGGGGAACCCGCAGCGCGGCCAGTACCGGGAGGTTCGGCCTGCTCCGGGGCGATATCTTCTTCCTGCTTGATCGTGCGATGTTCCATGACACTCTCCCATAATAAAAGCCGATTCCGCGAATCGGCTCGTTCATTGGCCCGGTTTGAAGGTGCTTGCCCCTGTTTGTTCCTTCTATTATAGCGTAATTTGGCTCAGTGCAAATGCCCAAGCCGCGGATATTTGTAGAATATTCTATATGAAAACGCCCATATTCTCAAGGCGGTCAGGCGGCGCGCCGTGTACTATCAAAAATCAGTATACGCCAGATTTTTACAACCCGCACCCCCCATTTTTGAGGGGAGATTCTTTGCTCAATGGCATGGCCGTCTTCTTGACGCGCTTGCCCGGCGCAGCCCGTCAGCGTGCCCGTCGCCCAATGTAGCGCCGCACTTCGTAGGTATAGCGCCGGTACGCCTCACCGTACTCCGCCAGGCACCAGCGCTCCTCACCGCGAATCAGCCAGTACAGCGCAGCTTGTTCCATGACTGCGATCAGGATGTACAGCCACGACGCGGTCACCAGACCGGCGCCCGCGAAGTACAGCAAATAGCCGGCGTACATTGGGTTGCGCGAATAACGGTAGATGCCGCCGATGAGCGGTTGATGCCTCTCGGTGTGTGTGAACTCCCAGGCGGACAGCGCGACCAGGATCAGCCCGGCAACCATCAGAGGCGCGCCGAGCGCCAGCCAGCCGCCGCCTTTGATCGTCAGAAAGAGAGGATACAGCAGAAGCAGCCCCTCGCAGGCCACGTACAGCGGCATTGTCCAACCCGCGCCTTCCTCGACCGGCGGCGTGAAACTGGCGCGCCGCAGGGAATCCGGCTTGAGAATTCGCAGCATACCGAGCC
>JADLHR010000029.1 GCA_020848665.1 Anaerolineae bacterium | reverse complement strand
CTGATCCAGCCGCGCATCAAGACGCTGAACGACGCGATCCCGATGGCCGGCTTCTTCTTTGCAGACGATTTTACTCCGGCCCCGGCGGAGGAACTGATTCAGCCGAAGATGGACGCGGCGCAGACGACCCGCGCGCTGGAAGCCTCGCGGGACGTGCTGGCATCCCTGCCGAGCTTTGACGCCGCGTCGCAGGAAGCCGCGCTGCGCCCGCTGGCGCCGATGCTCGGCATGAAGCCGGGGCAGTTGTTCGGCGCGCTGCGCATGGCGACGACCGCGCAGCAGGTTGCGCCGCCGCTGTTCGAGACGATGGAAATTCTGGGTCGTGACGAGTCGCTGCGCCGCATTGATCTCGCGATCGTGCAGTTGGATGCGGGCGAATAGGCCCGCGCACCGCAATGGTGCGCGCTGGCGCTACGCCAGGGCGTTGATCAGCGCGCTCAGCAGGGCGGACAGGATCATGCTGCCGAAGAAGGACACCGCCGCCAGCACCAGCCCGCCGAGAAGGATCGCGCCGCAGCCTGCGCCGGAGCCGAAGCTGTACACTTTGCCGAGCAGCGACGATAGCATTATCAGGACGACGATTGACCCGATGAACCCCGCTGCGCCGATGATCAGCCAGAACTCCATTCCTGATCCGAGCAGGCCCGCCGCGATAAAGATCGCCGCGTAGGCGAGCGTGACAACGGTCTGAAACGGGATGAAGCGCCGGTAGAAATAAACCAGCGAGGCCGCGCCGCCGAAGAAAGTGATCGCGGCGAAGTGAATCGCAGCGCCCTGGATCAGGATGCCAACCGCCGCGTACAGCCCGCTGATTAGCGCGAACGGGATCAGAATGCCAAGGCTGGTGTTGCGCAGCATGTCCAGTTCGGCGATGGTCAGCGACCCGGTCGTTGCGCTGGCCGGAAGCGTCTCGAACAGGTCGATGATCGTGCTGAGCGTCAGCACGAAGATCGCCGCTGTGCTGAGCGCCGAGATCAGCGCATAGAGCAGCACGTCGATCGTGACGTTGCCCCAGGTCGCGCTGGCCGTGTCGGCGTCGTCGGGCGCGGCGACACGCAGCTTCTTCTTGCCACCGGCCTGGGCGATCAGCGCGGCGCGGCGTGACCGGTCGCGCACGGCGGCGATGGCCTCGTCGCGCGGCAGGTCGCTGATCGCCATCGCCAGATTGCTGGCGAAGGTGTCGATCGCCAGCGAGGGGTCGGTGTCCAGCGCCCGGCCCAGCGACTCGATGGCGCGCGCGTGCTGGCCATCGACGTGGTAGCCAGCGGCGGCGTCGAGCAGGCCCTTCGCCCGCTGGCGGACTTCTGGCGACACCGCAGGCTGGGCGCTGGCGGCGGGCGCGGGGTCTGCGCCGGGCGAGGCGTTGAGCTGGATATAGCGCCCGGCTTTCAGCGCCAGCTCGCGCAGGCGCGGGTCAGGATCGGTGCGATGAATTTGCGCCAGGGTCGGCAGCAGGCTCGGATCGCGCAGATTGGCGAGCCGGATGATCGCTTCGCCGCGAACCTGCGGGTCAGCGCTCTGGATGTCGTGCAGCAGGGATTCGATCATCGGGACCCCCGTTCGGTGGGCGGGCAGGCGGGCGAACCCCCTCATTATCGCATGATTTCGCGCGCGCAGAAATTCGCGGAGAGCAGCCAGAATAGCGCGCCAGCACCAGCGCGAATGCGCGGATATCGCTATACTTCAGGCGCATCGAGGGAACATGGGCAGCCGGGGGCCGCTGTGGCCCAGGGAGGGCCGTCGTGGTAATTGTCGTGACCGATAGCTGCGCCAGCGTGCCGGAGCCAATCGCCGTCGGTCTGGGGATCGGCGTCGTCCACTATTACGTGCACAGCGCGCGCGGCACGCTGCGGGATAATCTCGATATGTCCGGGGATGAGTTCTACGCGTGGTTGAAAACGGCGCCGGAGTGGCCGACGACCGCCAACCCCAGCGCCGGAGAATACCTGGAGGTTTTCCGCGAAGCGTCGCGCCGGGGTGACGGCGTTGTCGCGGTCAGCATTACCGGCACAGGCAGCGGAGGCTTCCAGTCCGCGCTGCTCGCCAGGCGCCTGGCCGAGACCGAGCTGCCTGGCTTTCCGATCGAGGTGGTGGACACAGCGCAGGTTGCGATGGCGCACGGCTGGGCGGTGATCCAGGCCGCGCGCGCCGCGATCAAAGGGCTGTCGCTGGCCGAGGTGGCGGGGGTCGCGCGGTCGGTTGCAGGGCAGGCGTTCGTCGGGTTCACGAACGATACCCTTGAATACTTGCAGCGTGGCGGGCGCATCGGCAAGGTGACCAGCATGGTCGGCGACATGCTCAACATCAAGCCCGTGATCGGGATGCGCGGCGGGATGCCCTCGCCGCTGGGAGTTGCCCGCTCGCGCAGCGCAGCGTACAGGCGGATCGTGGCGCTGGCGCTCAACCGTATCCCGGAAGGCAGCACGATCCGCGCTGCGCTCATGCACGTCGCCGCGCGCGAGGAAGTCGAGAAGTTCCGCGCGCTGCTCGAAGAACACTACACCGTCATCGAGTGGGTTGTCGCACAGCTTTCGCCCGCGCTTGGTGTGCACAGCGGCCCCGGCACGGTTGGCATCGCGATTATCCCGGACGCGCCGCTCGGCTAGAAAAGGCGCGCCAGCCCGCAAAATACCCTTGTCAAGGGAGAGCGGCTGTGCTACAATGCGCCCCGTCGATGGGGGATAGTTTAATCGGCAGAACAGTGGACTCTGGATCCATCAGTCCTGGTTCAAATCCAGGTCCCCCAGCCTGAAACAAACCCGCTCTCAACCGAGGGCGGGTTTATGTTTTAGGCTTTCGGCTGCTTTATCGCTGTCCTTAGCTGTTCTTCGCTGCCTTTAGCTCATACGTTATCAATCTGCGCTTTTTGCAGGCGGTTGCTGTAGTCCACAAAGACCGTCTTGATCTCGGTGAACTCGTCGATGGCGCTGGTACCGGCCTCGCGCCCGCCGTTGCCAGTGTTCTTCGTGCCGCCGAAGGGCAGATGCACCTCGGCCCCGATGGTCGGCGCGTTGATGTAGGTGATGCCCGTTACCAGGTCGTCGATTGCGCGGAAGGCCAGGTTGACATCGCGCGTGTAGATTGACGACGACAGCCCGTACTCTACGTCGTTGGCGACATGGACCGCTTCCTCGTAGCTGTTGACCTTGATCACGCTCAGCACCGGCCCGAAGATTTCCTCGCAGCTAATGCGCGTGCCGTGCTCGGTTTCGAAGACCGTCGGCTGGATATAGAATCCCTCGTCGTACAGGCCGCCGGTCAGGCGCGCGCCGCCAAAACGCAGCTTCGCCTCGCGCTTGCCGATCTCAATGTACTCCATGATCCCTTCGCCAGCGGACTGATCGACCACCGGGCCGACGCCCGTCGCGGGATCGAGCGGGTCGCCGACCGTGAAGCTCGCCAGGCGCTCGTCGAGCATCCCCAGGAACTTATCGTACACGTCATTGTGCAGGATCAGGCGGCTGGTGGCGGTGCAGCGCTGTCCGGCCGTCCCGAACGCGCCGAACAGGAT
>JADLHR010000028.1 GCA_020848665.1 Anaerolineae bacterium | reverse complement strand
GCCGCCAGCGAGGTAACTCACCGGACGAAAACGTGCACGAATTCTGCGCAACGGTGGACTATCACACGACCGGCAAGCGCGGAATCTCGGTGCGCGTCCTGCCTCGGCACCCCGATCTGGCCGACCCAATCCAGACCGGGTTAATCACCTGGGCGTCAGGCTGAGCCAGACGCCAGGAAGACACTGAACAGCGCAGATCGCGGGCCGGGAGCAGGTGAT
Source organism: Anaerolineae bacterium (assembly GCA_020848665.1). Taxonomy (GTDB): domain Bacteria; phylum Chloroflexota; class Anaerolineae; order Aggregatilineales; family Aggregatilineaceae; genus DYGX01. Next base: position 4,737 of record JADLHR010000028.1, on the reverse strand, counting down.
GCTCCCGGCCCGCCGCGCGCCTAGAGGCTGTTATGCACTTCGTGGTCTGGTTTCCAGGCCATCCCCCCATCCTTCCGACCTGAGGTCGGCTTTCCTTCCCCCAGAACGAGGGAAGGAACAAAAAAACAGAGCGGTCTCCCCTTCCCTCATTTTGGGGGCAAGGGGCCGGGGGATGGGGGGCTTTACCCGGTGCGCAAGTTCATAACACGCTCTAGCAGGAATCAGGCTCCAAAAGCTTGCGGGCCGCGCAAGAGTCCATTAACATTTTGAGACCAAAGTAACATGCGGCCTTCGCCGCCGAGGAAACGGACGAAACACCCATGAGCAACGGACAACCGGACGCCGCCCCTTCGATCACGATGTACGGGGCGAGCTGGTGCGGGGACTGCCGCCGCGCCAAAGCGTTTTTCGGCGAGCAGCGCATTCATTACAATTACATCGACATCGAGCAGCACCCCGAAGCGATCCACGAAGTCGAGCGCATCAACCAGGGGATGCGCAGCATTCCGACGATCATCTTTCCTGACGGCTCGATTCTGGTCGAGCCGTCCGATGCGGAACTGGCCGACAAAATGGGCCTGCGCCGCACCCCGGCCCGCGATTTCTACGACGTGATCATCATCGGCAGCGGCCCCGCCGGGCTGACGGCCGGCCTGTACACCAGCCGCGAGGGTCTATCGACGCTCGTCCTCGAAAAAAGCGGGGTCGGTGGGCAGGTCGGCATGACGCGCCAGATGGACAACATGCCGGGCTTCGACACCGGGATCGAAGGGGCAGAGCTGGCGCGGCGGCTGCGCAATCAGGCCGAACGCTTTGGCGTCGAGATTCTCCAGGCGCAGACCGTCACCGGGATCGCGACAGACGGCGCGTACCGGCTGGTGCGCACCGCCGACGGCAACGAGTACTGCGGCAGCACGGTGCTGATCGCGACCGGCAGCCACTACCGGCGGCTGGGCGTGCGCGGCGAGTCACGCCTGATCGGGATCAACATTCACTTCTGCGCAACGTGCGATGCGCCGTTTTACGTTGGCAAGCGCGTCCATGTCCTCGGCGGCGGCAACAGCGGCTTCCAGGAGGCGCTGCACATCTGCCAGTTCGCCGAGCATGTGACGATTCTCGAATACGCGCCGGAGCCGAAAGCCAGCCTGGTGCTTCAGGAGAAGATCAGGGACTGCCCCCGTATCGACGTGCTGGTGAACCAGGATGTGCGCGAGTTTCTGGTGGACGAGCACCGCCATCTGGCCGGAGTGCGCGTGGTAGACCGCGTCACCGGCGAGGAGCGAATTGATCATCCCGATGGCGTATTCATCCTGATCGGCATGACGCCCAACACCGAGCCATTCGCGGAGTCGATTGAGCGGGATAGCTGGGGCTTCATCAAGACCGATGAGACGCTGCAAACGTCGATCCCCGGCGTCTACGCGGCGGGTGATGTGCGGGCCGGCAGCGCCAAGCAGGCCGCCGCCGCCGCCGGTGAGGGTGCCACTGCCGCGCTGATGATCCGGCAGTACCTCGGCACGCTGGTCAAGGTGTAACGCGAGACAGCAAGAGACAACTGGATACAGCTTGAGACAGCTAAAAGCAGCTTAAAGCTTTCGGGGGTACGATACCTCCCGATCGTCCACCAAGCTGCTTTTTGCCACTTTTCGCTACTTCGCCAGCACCTTCGCCAGCGCCAAAAGCTCGGTGTCGAGCATCTGCCGGTTGCTGACGACCTCCGCGTGTGGCGTGGTGGTGATCTCGCCCCGGCAATGGCCGACGAGCACGCCGTGATGGCCTTGCGACAGTTCGTATGTCGCGCGGGCGCCGAGCCGCGTCGCCAGCAGGCGATCAAACGCGCCGGGCATTCCGCCGCGCTGCACATGGCCGAGCGTGGTCACGCGCAGATCGAAGCCGAGGCGCTGCACATGCTCCTTGAAATACTGCGCCAGCGCCTCCGCCTCGTAGTTCGCGCCCTCTGCCACCACGATGATCGCGTGCGCTTTCCCGCGCTCGTAGGCGATGCGGATTTCGTTGGCGAGCGCCTCCGGATCGGTTTCGACTTCAGGGATGACGACAGCTTCCGCGCCGCCCGCGATGGCCGACATCAGCGCCAGATAGCCGCTGTTGCGCCCCATCGTCTCGACCAGAAATGCGCGCTGGTGCGACGACGCCGTGACCTTGAGCCGGTCGAGCGCCTCCAGCGCGATGTTAAGCGCCGTGTCCACACCGATTGTGATGTCCGAGCCATAAAGATCGTTGTCGATGGTGGACGCGATGCCGACAACCGGAAATCCCATCTGATCGAGGGCGTAGGCGCCGCTCTGCGAGCCGTTGCCGCCGATCACGGCCAGAGCTTCGATCCCCGCCCGGTTCAGCTCGCGCAGGGCGCGGCTGCGGCCCTCCTCGGTGCGGAACTCCTCGGAGCGCGCGCTGCCGAGTATGGTCCCGCCCTGCTGGATAATGCCTCCCACGCTGCGCCGGCCCATCGGGATGAAATCGCCCGCGATTAACCCCGCGTAGCCATGCCGCACGCCAAAGACTTCCCACCCATAATCAATCCCGGTCCGCACGACCGCGCGAATCGCGGCGTTCATACCGGGCGCGTCGCCGCCGCTGGTCAATACTGCAATACGTTTCACAGCCGCCTCCTGTCGGGAGTAACACCTTCTGCAATTTTCTACAATTGTAGTTGATCTGGGCCGGCGTGGATCGGGTGACATCGTGGAAACAGGGCGGAATTAGCGCTGATCGCGGCCTGGCATGGGCGTTAACGCGAGGATAGAGAGGATTGCGCCGGGAGCAGGTGCCGGGCGTTGCCCCCCGGCCCACGACGCCGTATAATCCCGGTTCCTATCGGGTTCTGGTCCGCCACGCCGGGAGCAGCGGCTTCGTGACCCTGCCTGAAACATCCCCGCCCGATCGCCCGCGCTGGCGCGCCGTGGCCGCGCTGTGGCTCGGCTGGTACCTGGCGCTGATCGTCTTCCAGCAGATCGTGTGGGCACGCTTTACTCTTGATCGCCCGGACTACGCCTATCCCTGGACCGGCGACATGACCGGCGGGTACGCCGACGGACCGGCGACCGGACCCTGGTTTTACGCGCGGTGGGACAGCCCGCGCTACGTCGCAATCGCGCGCGAAGGCTACCGGCCGGACGGCGGCCCCGGCGACGACCGCGCGGCATTCTACCCGGTCTATCCACTGTTGATGCGCGCCGTGCACACGCTGATGATCGCGCCGCTCGGCCTCGGCGACTGGTCAGCGGGCGGCCATGCCGACGCGGGGTATGCGCTGGCCGGGATAATCGTCTCGGCGGGGATGTCGCTGGCGGCGGCGCTGGCAATGTACGCCCTGGCCTGGGACCGGCTCGGCCCGGATGCCGCGTGGCGCGCCGCGTTCTACCTGCTGATTTTCCCCTCGGCGCTGTATCTGGCGCAGGTCTACACCGAGGCGACCTATCTCGCGTTCGCGCTGGCGATGCTGGCCGCGCTTTACCGGCGGCGCTGGCTGATCGCGCTGCCGCTGATCGTGCTGGCGACGCTGACGCGCCCGGTCGGGCTGTTTCTGGTGCTGCCGTTCGCAGCGGCCTGGCTGCGCGACTGGTGGAACGGCGTCCGCCCGCCCCGCTGGGCGCTGATCGGCGTGATCGCGCCGCCGCTGGCGTGGCTCGGCTGGAACCGCTGGCTGGCGTCGCTCGGCGTTGATCCGGCCGAGGTCTACGCTTCGTTCAACCGCGAGATTCTGAGCGTGCGCGGTCTGCTGGACCTGGCGGGCGACGTGATTTACATCTTCCGCGAGCCGAACGGGGTGCACGTCGCGCTCGATCTTGTGATGGCGCTGGGGGGGATCGCGCTGTGCCTGCTCGCGCTGCGCCGGCAGCCAGGGCTGGCGCTGTATGGGCTGGCAGCGATCGGGCTGCCGCTCAGCTCTGGCCAGCTCACCAGCATGAGCCGCTACGTGCTGGCCGCCGCGCCGATCTTCCTTGTGCTGGCGCGCGCCGGAGAGCGCCCCGTCTTCGACCGGGTGTGGACTGTGATCTCGCTGCTGTGGTTCGCCTTATACGTGGTGCTCTATGTTCACGGCTTCTGGCTCGCCTGAGCGCCGATTGCTGGCCGATCCCGCTATGCGGCGTATCACCGCGCTGTGGACCGGGTGGGTCATAATCCTGCTGCTGTTCCAGGCGGCGGCCTGGCTGCGGCTGGATGTGGCCGGGCCGGACACGTCTTATGGCTGGACCGGGGAGCACTCGACCGATACGCCGCGCAGCGGAATCGGGCTGGCGCATGTGCGATGGGATTCGTATCATTACCTGCGGCTGGCGCGCTTCGGCTATCACCACGCCGAGGACGCGGCCTATTATCCCGCGTACCCGGTCCTGATGCGCGGCGTGGCGCTGGGGATCATGCGCCCGCTGATGCCCTGGGCGGACACACTGCGACAATACGCGGTCGCCGGGCTGGCGATCTCGATCGTGGCGACGCTTCCCGCGACGTGGGCGCTGTACGCGCTGGCGCGCGAAGTTCTGGGCGGTGATGACGACGCGCTGCGCGCGACTGTCTACGGGTTGATCTTCCCGACCGCGTTCTTCATGCTCCAGGTCTACACTGAGGCGCTCTATCTCGCGCTGGCAACTCCGGCGCTGCTGATGGCGGTCCGGCGGCGCTGGTGGCTGGCGGGCACGCTGGCGGCGCTGGCGACGATCACGCGCGCGACCGGATTTCTCCTCGTGGGCGCAATCGGAGTATACTGGTACACGG
>JADLHR010000027.1 GCA_020848665.1 Anaerolineae bacterium | reverse complement strand
TGCAATTCGTAGCGCACGCGGCGGTACGGCTTGTCGATCGAGATGACGCGCGTCAGGTCGATCGGCGTCGCCACCAGAACGAGATCAGCGGGCGTGTCCCGGATCGTCTGCTCCAGATCGGCGCGCTGTTTCGCCCCATAGCCCATCGCGGGGAGTAGCGCCCCGGTCGCCGGATACTTGGCGAAAGTGTCGGCGATGCTGCCGACGGCGTAGGGCCGGGGATCGACCAGCTCGCCCGCGCCGAAACGCTGCGCCGCGATCACCCCCGCGCCATAGCGCATTTCGCCATGTGTCAGCGTCGGGCCGTCCTCGATCACCAGCACCCGCTTGCCGCGAATCATCGCGGCATCGTCAACAAACGTCGGCGAAGCGGCCTCAATGACCGTCGCGCCTGGATTCAGCAAGCGGATGCTCTCGCGCACCGTGCGCACGCCGTCGGGCGGCGCGGTATCGATCTTGTTGATCACGACAACATCGGCCATCCGCAGGTTCGCCTCACCAGGGTGATACGTCCGCTCGTGACCGGGCCGGTGCGGATCGACTACCACAAAATAGAGGTCCGGCTGGTAGAACGGCAGGTCGTTGTTGCCGCCGTCCCACAGCACGATGTCGGCCTCCTGCTCGGCCTCGCGCAGAATCGCCTCGTAGTCCACGCCCGCGAAAACGACTACCCCTCGATCGAGGTGCGGCTCATATTCCTCGCGTTCTTCGATCGTGACATCGTGCCGATCCAGATCGGCGTAATCCACGAACCGCTGGACCTTCTGCTTGGCGAGGTCGCCGTAAGGCATCGGGTGGCGTACAACCGCGATCGTGTACCCCAGGTGGCGCAGCGCGTCGCTGATGGCGCGCGTAGTCTGGCTCTTGCCGGAGCCGGTGCGGACTGCGCCGACGCCGACAACCGGCTTGCTGCTCTTCAGCGTCGTGTGCTTGGGGCCAAGCAGCCGAAAGTCCGCGCCAGCGGCCAGCACCTGGCTCGCCTTATGCATTACAGTTTCGTGCGAGACATCAGAATAGGCGAAGACGACTTCATCTACGTCGTGCTCGCGGATGAGCGCGTTCAGCTCGGCTTCTTCGTAGATCGGGATGCCGCCGGGGTAAAGCGCGCCTGCCAGTTCTGGAGGATAGGTGCGTCCCTCGATGTCCGGGATCTGGGTCGCCGTGAAGGCCACGACTTCATACGCCTCATTTCCCCGATAATAGAGGTTAAAATTATGGAAGTCGCGCCCGGCGGCCCCCATAATCACGACACGGGTCTTTGGCATCGCAAAATATCTCCTGATGGTTATCCTACACTATCCTACACTTTGATCGATCATTTATCGCCGCGCGCGCGAGTCTGCTCGCAGCGCACGCGGATAGGCTATCATCGCCAGTCCGATGCTGAGCAGATACAGCACGATCAACGGCGCAATCACCAACAACATGTTGAACGGGTCAACCGTCGGCGTGATCAGCGCGGCGGCGACGGTAATCAAGACTATTGCCAGCCGCCAGTTGCGGATCAGCGGCTGCGGGCCGACGATCCCCAACCGGGCCAGCACAAACACGACCACCGGCATCTCAAACGCCACGCCGATCCAGAACAGCAGCGAAGTCAGGAACGAGATGTACCGCTCGGCCGTCCATTCAGCCTTAAAAATCTCGTTTTCGAAGTCCTGTAAGAAGCCCAGCGCCGCCGGGACCATGATGAACCACGCAAAAGCCACGCCGATCAGAAACAGCGCGGTCGTAGCGGGCAGCGCCAGATAAATCCAGCGCTTCTCTTTCCGGTTCAGCCCCGGCGCGATAAACAGGAATAGTTGCAGTGTGATGTACGGAATCGCCAGGATCGCGCCGGTGAGCAGCGCCACCCGAAAATACATCACGACGCTTTCGGTCGGCCCAAGAACCTGCAACTGCTCACCATAAGGGCGAATCAGATAGCGCAGGATGGAGCCGGTGAAGACGGCAGATGCGAGCACACCCACCACCAGCGCCGTGATCGCTCGGAACAGGCGCTTGCGCAGCTCATTGAGGTGCTCAAACAGCGTCTGCGGGGTATCGTCCGCGTCGCTACGCAGCGAGCGCCAGGCGTCATAACGCTGTGAAGCGGCTACAACCTGCTTGTCGTGCGGAACAGGAGCGTTTGACATGGATGTCAGGGCTTGCTCTCCGGGCGGTGGCTGCTCTCGGCCGAGCCAGTCAGCACTGCCTGCAAATCCGGCTCATGAGTCGCCAGCGAGCCAAGCACGCCGTTGATGAAGCGCGCCGTCGTCTCCGCCCCAAACAGCTTCGCCAGCTCTACCGCCTCGTTGATAACCACTTTGACGGGGGTCTCCGGCTCGAAACCCAACTCGTAGACAGCCATGCGAAGAATGTTGCGGTCCACGACAGCCAGCAGATCGAGCGATCTTTCAGGCGTGTAGCGGCGGATCAGCGCGTTCAGCGCCTCGCGGTGCTCAAGCACGCCGCGCACCAGGCGCGTTACGAGCTGGCGCGTTTCCAGGCGCACACCTTCGGCTTCCAGACGGGCGCTGAGGACTTCGTCGGGGGAATGGCGGGTGCTGTCCAGCTCGTACAGAATTTGCAGCGCCAGGCTGCGGGCAAGATGGCGATAATCCGTGATCGGCACGTTTCGCTTACCTGGAGGCTAGGCGCGTCTCACGCCTCGGGTTCAGTGTGCAGCCCAAAATCCACATCTTCGACGTGCACATTCACCGACTCAACTTTCATGCTCAACAACTCGCGGATCGAGCGCGTCACAGCTTTCTGCACCTCGACGCACATCTCGCGCAAGTTCACCGTCGGGTCCGCCACGACATACAGATGCGCGGTGACCGTCCCCTCATCGACTGCGATCTGCACACCATTGGCTGCTGGCGCGCGCCGGAACAGCCGGTCCGCGCCGCCGGGTATGCTTCCCATACGCAGCACGCCGGGCACGCTCAAGGTCGCCTTGCGAGCGATCGTCAACAACACGTCCGGCGCCAGGGTTACCGTGTCGTTCGGGTGGCGCGGGTTAACCTCGTCGTTCACCGCTTTCATCGTGCCCGGCCTCTCTTCCATGCCCTCAGCCCATCACCAGGCCGCCATCGACTGACAGCACATGTCCGGTGATATACCCGGCCTGCTCGGAGGCCAGGAAGGCCACCGCGTAGCTGACATCGTCCACCGTGCCCCACCGCCCCAACGGAATATTGCTCACCAGTGTGTCGAGAATATCCTGCGGCAGGCTTTCGGTCAGCTTGGTCTGAATGAAGCCAGGGGCGACAGCGTTGACAGTGATACTGCGCGAGGCGACTTCGCGCGCCAGCGCCTTCGTCATGCCGATCAGGCCGGCTTTGCTCGCGCTGTAGTTCGTCTGCCCGGCCTGCCCCGCGATGCCGCTGACGCTCGACATATTGATGATGCGCCCATACCGCTTGCGCATCATGGGTCGCAGCACCGCCTTTGAACAGAGCCAGGCGCTTTTCAGGTTCACACGCAGAATGAGGTCCCAGTCTTCTTCGGGCATGCGCATCATCAGGTTATCGCGCGTCGTGCCAGCGTTGTTGACCAGGATATCGACCTTACCGAACCGCGTAATCACCGCGTCAACCAGGCTTTCTACCTGGGCCGGATCGCTCACGTCGGCTGTGATCGCCAGCCCGTCGCTGCCCAGGGCGCGAACCTCCTCAAGCGTGTCTTCGGCGCAGCAGCCGCTCAGGTCATTGGTGACGACGATTGCGCCGCGCCGCGCCAGCTCAAGCGCCACCGCGTACCCGATTCCCTGGCCGCTTCCGGTGACGATCGCGACCCGCCCGGTCAGTTCTGCCATAGAGCTTGCTCCTTCTTCGCGTGAGAGAGGCCCTGCCGCGCCAGACCGCCGCTCACCGCCCAGCCCGGTGAGGCCCCTGGACGGCTCTATGATAGCGGGGCAGCAGTCGGTGTCAAGAAGCAGTCAGCGCCGTGAGCGACAGGTAAGCAAGCCGGAAGCAGCCACACAGCATGTTGACAGCCCGCGCGGGCGTGGTATTGTAGTCCTTCGTCGCGCCACGCGCGGCGCGCTGGCGGGCCTGCCGGCAGCGATTCTGACCAGGTTCTCAAGGTTCTGATGACTACCGAGCCAGACCCACTTCTCGACCGGGTGATGATCCGCCCAATCGCGCTGGACGACGCGGACGGGCTGAAGGCTACCTGCTGGTCGGATCGCCCGCGCGACGTGGTGGTCGATCTACTGCGCCGCGCCCAGCGACTGGCCGAGCAGCAGCGGGGTCTGGCCGTGACTGCGCTGCGCGAGAATCAGCCATGCGCGTTCGCTATGCTCACCCTGTGGCCGCACTGCGCTGAAATCAGCGACCTGATCGTCAGCGAGCCACTGCGCGGCCACCGTATCGGGACCGGGCTGATCGAGTATCTCGCCACGACCGCGCGCGGGCTGGGCGTCACGGTGCTCGAAATCGGTGCGGCGCTCTCTAACCCGCGCGCAATTGAGCTGTACCGCCGCCTCGGGTTCTGTGATGGCCGCGTGGTAACCCTCGACCTGGCTTCCGGCCCGGAGCCGGTTCTCTACCTCTATCGTACTGTCTCGACCCCTGGCTACTGCCAGCCGGTCGCCTCACCGCGATAAAGCGCGCGCACGGCGGGGTCTTCCGGGTCAGGATAGCCGAAGCGATCGATCAGCATCCCCAGCGAATATTCCGGCATCTGGCGCGTGCGCAGCAGCAGCTCCAGCAGCACCACGTCCACCACCAGCAGCAGGCGCCCAAAGTGGCTGTACTGGCCGCGCAGTGCGGTGAACAGGGTGGCGAATATGCGGTCGCGCAGCTCTGTGTCGAGCACGCCGCTGCCGGGCCAGCCTACAACCCAATCATGCTGGTACGACCCGATGGCAAGCACGTCGGCGCGAAGCTGCGCGAGCTGGTGAATCGCTGCCTTGCGCGCGAGGGCGTCTTCCAGGCGGCTCGTATCCCGAAACGGAACGTTGCTCAGCGAGCGGTAGATCGACCCCGGCTCGCTCATGCGGATCACGCGCCCCAGACTGCGCCGCTCGAAGCCGATAGCCCGTGCCAGCGCGCGCGCGCAGTCCTGATAATAGCGAACGAGGTGCGGCTGCGCCGCGTGTCGATCCACCCGCCACAGCAGCGACAGGTAATCGCCGAAATCGAGAGGAAGCTGGGGCGGATTAGTGGGGCCGTAATGGGAAGTGAGCTGATGGATGCGATTCTGGTCGCTGGTGTTCATACTTCCGCTATCCCGATCACGAGAATTCATGTCGCAGCGCCTCAGCGCGCATCAGTTTCCGCTGGCGTAGTCCAGTAGCTCAGTATAGTCACGGCAGCGATTTTGGGAAGTCCTGCACAGCCTGGGGCGCTAGCGGTAGCGCCCGCGCGCGATGTTGATCATGTCAACCAGCATACCGTAGGCCGTGGTGGTCGGGTCGGTGTCGCCCTCGATCATCGTCAGGCGGTGCAGCGTGTCCGTCTGGATGGTGACCGCGCTGCTGGTCTTATCAACCTGCGCCAGCGGATCGCCAAGCGGCAGCCACGTCGGGCAGACGCTGGCGCGCACCACGTGACCCTCGCGCACGGCTTCGCACAGCAGCTTGACGCGCTGCTGCTCAGCCAGCGCCGCTTGCGCTTCTGCGGGCGTGATGCCAGTGATTCCCGTGCGATCCACGTCGGCGGGCCGCAAGTCGGCGCCCATCATGACGTTCGCCAGTACAACGATCTTAACCGCCGCATCCCACCCTTCGAGGTCGTTGGTCGGATCAGCTTCGGCGATACCCATGCGCTGCGTCTCGGCGACCGCGTCCTCAAACGACACGCCCTGCTCCAGCGCGTTGAGGATGT
>JADLHR010000026.1 GCA_020848665.1 Anaerolineae bacterium | reverse complement strand
GCGCAGGCGCACGACGCGCCGCGCGCGCTGGCGCTGCTGGGGCCGGTGCTCGACCGGTTCGAGGGCGATCCGGTTGCGGACATACGGGCTGCGCTCGGCTGGTGCCGCCGCCACGCGCTGCGCGTCACCGAGCCGGTGGAATTCTGAGGGGCTGCCGCGTCAGGTCCGCGCGCGAACCTCGACCACGATCCGCGTGCCCTCACCCGGCGCGCTGTGCAAGGTGAAGCTTGCGCCGGCAAGCTGCGCCCGCTCGCGCATCGACTTCAGCCCCAGGTGCCCCGGAAACGAGGCGGACGGGTCGAACCCAACGCCGTTATCCGCCAGCTCCAGAACGACGCCATCTGGCAGGCATGTCATATGCACCCTGACCTGGCTGGCGCGGGCGTGCTTGACAGTGTTGTGCAGGGCCTCGCGCGCAATGCGATACAGCGCCTCTTTGAGCGCGATTGGCAGCTCTGGCTCGTCGCACAGCGCGGCGTCCACCTCGATCTGATGTCGCGCCTGGAGCGAGGCGACCTGCGCCGCCAGCGCCGCCTTCAGCCCATCGTTCTCCAGCAGCTCCGGACGCAGCTCGAAGATCAGCGCCCGCATCTCGGACAGCCCGGCTTCGGCCAGCGCCAGCACGTAGTCGAGCGGCTCGCGCAGCCTGGATGGATCACGCTCCAGCAGCTTTTGCGCGGTGCGCGTGCCGAGCGCGATCCCGTACAGCGCCTGCGAGACAGAATCGTGCAGCTCGCGTGCCAGGCGGCTGCGCTCCTCGAACACGGCCAACTCCTGCGCGGCGCGATACAGGCGCGCGTTCTCAATCGCAACTGCCATCAGGTCGGCCAGGGTGGACATCACGCGAATATCCCCCTGCGAGAACCGCTCTGGCTCAGCCGACTGCGCAACCAGTACACCGGCCACCTGCTCCGCAGTGATCATCGGAACGGCCATCTCCGAGCGCGCGCCGGGCGCCCCTGGCGACAGCACCCCTTCGGGCGCGATCGAGGCATCGTTAACCATGACGCCCTGTCTCAGGCGCGCCGCCCGCGCTACCAGCGCGCGCGGATCACTCGCTGCGATCCGGTGCAGTGGCTCACGGCCCGGCCCGGGAGCGGGCGCGAAAGCGCCGGTTTCAGCGTCGAGCAGATAAATGTCAATGTAATAGCTGGGGAAGGCCGCGCGCGCCAGCTCGGTCAGCGTGTTCAGCAGGCGCTCCAGATCGAGGATGCTCGCCGCCGCTGCGCTGACTTTGGCGACAGTTTCTAATTCCAGCGCGCGCTGCGCCGCTTCGAGATGCGCATCCATCTGCGCCAGATACGCGCGCCGGCTCGTTACGACCGAGGCGAGCGTTTGCCGCAGCCCGGTGTAGACGTAGACTTCCTCCTCGGTGAACGTGTGCGGCGCATTCCAGCCAACGCTGAGCAGCCCCTGCCATCGTCCGAAGCTGTGGAGCGGCAAGATCGCCAGCCCGCGCAGCTCGTACTGGCGCAGCAAGTCACGGCTGGCCGGGTCGAGGCGCTCGTCCGACAAGCTGTCTTCCAGCAGAATCGTCTCCTCCGGCTGGGCCGCCCAGAGCGCCGCAAGCGCGAAATCGGACATACTGATCGCGCGGCCCATTCGCAGGTGGTCGTCGTGTATCGCGCCATCCTGCCAGCGCGCGACGTTGACCACCTGAGCAGGCTGCCCGGTTGCATCCGCGAGGATGTAGCTCAGCATGATCAGATCGGGCGGGTGCTGGTCGGCATAGAGCGTCACGGCGCCGACGATCTGGGCCTCATTAGCCGCCTGTGACAGCGCCGTGTTCACCCTGAGCAGGCGCTCGGCGCGCCGCACGCGCTCACGATTCTGGTCTCCCAGCCGGACCGAGGCGATGATCGGCCCGGCCTGCCGGAGGATCGCGGTGAAAATGCGCAGGTCACGCTCGTCGAAATCAGCCGGCTCACGCCAGCTAAAGATTAACAGTCCGATCCAGTGCCCGCCGTGATAAAGCGGCAGCACGACGGAGCTGCGCATTCCCGCCTGTTCGTAGAAAGAGCGCGTCGTGGCGTCAAGCACGTCGGAAGCGTACACATCAGCAATAACCATCGGCCGGTCAGGGGCGGTCAGCCACTGGCGCATGAACGCGCGGTGCGGCTGGATCTCAAAGCGGGCGCCTTCGGGCCAGTTGCGCGGCGCCCCACGCGCCCACTGCGCTGCGATCTCCAGCGTAGCCGGTTCGTTCATCGGGCCAGGGTGAACGTAGAACAAGACTCCCGACGCCGCACCGCCGTCACGCGCGTAGTCGCTCACCGCTTCCAGCCACTCGACAGGCGTGGACGCCTGCGTGAGCTTATTCGACATCGAGTAAAGGATGTCGATCTCGTCGCGCAGCAGGCTGCCGTTCGCCATAGTTGAGTCTCTCGTCGAGTCTCTTGTCGAGTCTCTTACCGAGCAACAATTGCCCGTAGCGATCGAGGGCTGTGCGGTGCGCACTGTCCTGGCGCGCCAAAGCGAATGCGCGCTGGAGACTGCGCTAGAAGCTGTTATGCACTTTGTGGTCTGGCTTCCAGGCCCCCCCATCCTTCCGACCTGCGGTCGGCTTTCCTTCCCCCAGAACGAGGGAAGGAAAAAAGCCGGATGGTCTCCCCTTCCCTCATTTTGGGGGCAAGGGGCCGGGGGATGGGGGGCTCTACCCGGCGCGCAAGTGCATAACACGCTCTAGAGACTGTCTACTAACCCCAGGCGGACGGCATACAGCGCCGCCTGGGTCCGGCTGACGACATTGAGCTTGCTCAGGATGTTGCTGACATGCGTCTTGACCGTTTTCTCGCCAATGGTGAGATGCCGGGCAATTTCCTTGTTCGAGTAACCCAGCGCCAGCTGCCGCAGAACTTCGGTCTCGCGCTCGGTCAGCGTTTCGGGGCTGTCCGGCATACGGACTTCGCGCATCAGGCGTGCGGCGGCCTGCGGCGAAAGCTGGACCTGCCCCTGGGCTGCCGCTTTGATCGAACGCACCAGCTCGTCGGCCTCGGTGTCTTTCAGCAGGTAGCCCACCGCCCCGGCGCGCACTGCGCCGACAACCGAGCTATCTTCCAGCACACTGGTCAGCGCGATAATCTCGATTTCCGGCAGCTCGCGGCGCAGAATAGCGATCGCCTGGATACCGTCCAGCTCCGGCATCAGGAGGTCCATCAGGATGACATCCGGCTTCAGGTCGCGTGCCAGAGCGACTGCCTGCTGCCCGTCTGACGCCTCGCCCACAATCTCGATCTCGTCGTCCAGGCTGAGGAACATCTGCAAGCCCCGGCGCACGACCGCGTGATCATCCGCGACCAACACCCGAATCGTCATTGTTCGCGCCCTCGCTCAGCCGGTTTAAGATGGGCGTTCACTATAACATTGATTCTAAAGTTCGGAAAGCGCGTCTTGCCTGCCCAGGCCCTACAGACAGATTTTACGAAAAAGGCGGGTGCTTCGTCGAAAATCGGCGTGTAAATCTGGGCCTTCCCAGACACAGCGCACGGCTTCATCTCCGCCGGACAGCCTTGCGCAGGTGCCACTTCGCGCAAAAACAGGTGCGTTTTGTGACCATGCAGCGGCGGGCGCGCCCGGTACAATCGATTTTGGTGAAAAATAGCAGACTTATTGGTCGCACCGCTGGTGCGCTAGGCAAACCGGCCAACGGCAGCATACTTCAGGGGATATGGTCGAGCAGCTTTACTTCATTTACGGGCTTGCGTTCTTCAGCCTGGGCCTCGCCTCGCTGCTGGAGATGCGCGAATCGAGCGGGCTGCCTTTGGGGCGCCAGCTTCTCTGGCTCGCGCTGTTTGGCCTGACGCACAGCGCGGTTGAGTGGTGCGACATGTTCCTGCTCGACGCCCCGGCCTCTGACTTTTCGCAGGCGCTGCTGCTGGCCCGCTCGATCCTGCTGCCGGTATCCGCCGCGATGTTGATCCGCTTTGGCGTTGGACTGCTGGCCGAGGTCGGCCCCCTGCCCGACTGGGCAACTTTCGCGCAGGCTGTGTTGTTCGTGCCGGTGATGCTGATCGTCGCCTACGCGCTGGTCGTGATCACCACCGAGAGCGAGCCGGAGCGCGCCGCCGACATCTGGTCGCGCTATCTGCTCTTCCTGCCGGGCGGTTTGATGACCGGCGCGGGCTTCGTGCGCCACTGGCTGAAAGCGCCCCGCCGCGAAGCCAACAGCTCGTACCGCTGGCTGCTGCTCGCCGGAGGCGCGGCGTTCCTGTACGCGCTCGCGGCGGGGCTGATTGTCGAGAGGAACGCCTACGGCCTGGCGCCCTGGATCAACTACCAGACGGTCGAAGGTCTGACGCACGTCCCGATCCAGTTGTGGCGCACGCTGGCCGCCGTCACGCTGACCCTCGCAGTTATCCGGGCGCTGGGCCTGTTTGCCAACGAGCGCCGCCTGCAACTCAGCCTGCTCCAGCGCGAGCGTGAGCGCGCCCAGCATGCCGCGCTGGTCGCTCAGCGCGACGCCCGCCAGATCGCCGAGCGGTGGAGCGAGACGCTGGTGCAAATCAGCCGCCAGATCGCTACGCTGGAGCCGCTGGACCAGGTGCTGCTGGCAATCGTCGATCGCGGGCGGCTGCTGCTGCGCGCCAACGCCGCGGCCCTGGCATTGTGGAATGAGGATTATTCACAGCTCGTGGTAAAGGCGTTCGCCTCCGCCGACGAGAAGGCGATGGTCAGCCGCCCGGTCACGCAGCAGCTTATTCTGGATGCGGTGACGAACCGGCGCCCGATGCTGATGCCGGACGGAGCCGCGTGGCGCTGCGACGCGCTGGGCAACGATGTTCGCTCGGCCGCAATCGTGCCGCTCCAGTTCGAGGGCGAGACGCTCGGCGCGCTGTGGACGATCAGCACCGCGGCGGGCGCTTTCGGCGACACCGATCTCACCCATATCGAGCATCTCAGCGACCAGGCGGTGATCGCAATCCAGCACGCGCTGATGGCCGCGCGGCTGCAATCGCTGGCGGTCGTCGAGGAGCGCGCGCGGATCGCCCGCGAGATGCACGACGGCCTGGCGCAGCTTCTCGGCTATGTCAGCCTGGAAGTCCAGACCGTCGAGGCGCTGGTCCGCCAGCAGAATTCCGAAGCGGCGCTGGCTGAGCTAAGCCAGGCGCGCGCCCGCATCAATTCCGCCCAGGCGGACGTGCGCGAGAATATCCTCAGCCTGCGCACAACCCTGGCCGGTGAGGCGGGGCTGGCGCAGTCGCTGGCGGAATACGTCGAGGAATTCGGTATTCAGACCGGCATCACCACGCGCTTCGTCAACGAGCTGGACACATCGCCGAGTCTGTCGCCACTGGGCGAAACGCAGCTGGTGTGTATTGTGCAGGAAGCCCTGGCGAACGTGCGCAAGCATTCCCAGGCGCGCCAGGTCGAGCTGCGTCTCAGCGCGGACGACGAGCGCGTGCATATCACCGTCCGGGACGACGGCGTCGGGTTCGCGCCGCGCAGTCAGGCGCGCCGTCACTTTGGTCTGGAAACCATGCGCGAGCGGTCGCAGAGCGCGGGCGGCGGCCTGACCGTCACCTCCACGCCGGACGAAGGGACCGAAGTTGCGCTCTGGCTGCCCCAGTTGCAGCAGTAAACAAGACCAGGAACGAGGGACAGAACATCATGCTTGAACTGCCTTTGAAAGTACTCGTCGCCGACGATCACAGCCTGTTTCGGCAGGGGCTGATCAGCCTGATGCGGACCCGGCCGGACCTGGTGCAGGTGCTTGGCGAGGCCGAGAGCGGGGCCGAAGCCCTGGCACTGGCGCAGGAACACAAGCCCAACGCGATACTGCTGGACATCTACATGCCGGAAGGCGACGGCCTCCAGACCGCCGCGCGCATCCGCGAGCAACTGCCAGAAACGGCGATCATCATGCTGACCGCATCTGAACTGGACGATCACGTGTACCGCGCGGTGCAGCTTGGCGCGGCGGGATATTTGCTCAAGAGCCTCGACGCGGGCGAGTTGTTCGACGTGCTCGAAAGCGTTGCGCGCGGCGAAGTCGCGCTAACCCGCGCGATGGCGGCCCGTCTGCTACGCGAACTGGGGCGCTCCGACGCGCCTCAAGTGGGTGCGCCGGCGGCGCTGACCGAGCGCGAACTCGACGTGCTCCGGCTGGTGGCGCATGGCGCCAGCAATCCGCAGATCGCCGGGGATCTGCACATCACGGTCAACACCGTGAAGGTTCACCTGCGGAATATTCTCTCCAAGCTGCAATTGGAGAACCGTACCCAGGCGGCGGCTTACGCCGTGCAGAGCGGCCTCGTGTCGTAGCGCGCGAGCACCCGGAATGAGGGATTCGAACGATGGATATGCTGTCCGCGCTTGAACGGCTCGCGCAGAGAGATACCGGCGGCGTTCGGTTGGACGCGGAGCGGTGCGTACACGCTTTTGACGCGTTTGCGACATGCCGCGCCTGCGTGGACGAGTGCCCACCGGGCGCGCTGCATCTGCCCGAAAACGGCGGTGCGATTGCGCTCGATCCTGCCGCCTGCACCGGGTGCGGCGCGTGCGCACATGCCTGTCCCGTCGGGGCGCTTGTCGCACGCGACGAGACTCCCGCCGTGCTGCGCTGCGCGGCGCGCGTCAAGGATCAGGGCGCGATCGCGCTGCTGTGCGCCGCGCATCCGCCGATCGATCGTGGTACGCGCGCGGTGGACGCGGCGATTGTGCTGGAAGGCTGCCTGGCAGAGCTGGGACCGTCCGCCTATGTGGGGCTGGTCGCGCTGGGCTTCGTTCAGATCGACGTGTATCTCGATGCCTGCGCCGGCTGTCCGCTGGCCCCTACCCAGGCCAGCATCGAGCGCGCGCTGGAAAAGGCGCGGCGCGCGTTGAGGCCCTGGATCGACGAAGCGCAGATCGCGGCGATCACGGACGGCTCCGTCGCGTCCAGCGCCCCGTGGACAGTCTACCTCGCCGGGGAGCCGCCCGTTCCGCGCCGCCGGTTGTTCCACCCGTTCGCCACTGCCGAGATCGACGCCGCGCTCAACGCTCTTTCAATCGAAGCGGTCGAGCAGACCGGTCCCCAGCGGATCCCGCCGGAGCGGCTGCGCCTGCTCCACGCGCTCGCGCTGCTGCCGCCTGCCGGGCAGACGCTCTGCCCCGCGCCGCTGGCCGGACAGGTCTTTCTGCGAATCGGCGCTGACGACGGCTGCACCGCATGCGGCGCGTGCGCCAGGGCCTGCCCGACCGGCGCGCTGGCGCTAGAAGTTGACGACAACGCTAACACGTTCCAACTAGCGCATCTGGCGGCGATCTGCACCGGCTGCGACGCCTGCCTGCACCTGTGCGACCCGGACGTGCTATACTCACGCGGCGTGCCGTTCTTCAGCGCGCTGCAAGCGCCTGCTGACGAGCCAATCGCCGCCGGGCGCTTCGCCCGCTGCGCACGCTGCAAGGCGCGGGTGGCCGAAGGCAGCCTCAGCGCCAACGGCCTGTGCGAAGTCTGCGCGTTCCGCCGCGCCAACCCGTTCGGGTCCTACGTGCCAGAACGCGCCCGCCCGCTGGTCGAGCGCCAGCGAGCGCCTCACATGCCGCCCGAAAACCCGGCGCAGTAAGCCCGCTGTGGATTTGCGCGGAATATCGTTCGTGGCGCTAATACCTGACGATCGCGCCGCCCGGCTCGCATTGCCGGCGACAGGATGTGTGCTATGCCCGATTTAGACGCTTTGCTGCACGAAGCGGCTGCCCGCCACCACAACCTCTGCCCGCGCCAGGTCCTGGGCGTGCGGATGGGGCTGTACGGGGGC
>JADLHR010000025.1 GCA_020848665.1 Anaerolineae bacterium | reverse complement strand
TTTTACGTCGAAGACGATGGTCGAGCCGGGCATTCGCTTCAGCAGGTCGCGCGCCAGCAGCGCCAGCAGCCGGTCCGCCGCGACATGCCGCCCGCGATCGTCGATCACGCCGCAGCGGTCGGCGTCGCCGTCAAACCCGATCCCCAGGTCGGCGTTGTTGGCGATAACTGCCGCCTCGAGGTCCTTGGTCAGCTCCGGGTCTTCGGGGTTGGGCAGGTGGTTGGGAAACGTCCCGTCTGGCTCGCAGTACAGGCAGATCACCTCAACTCCGCACGCCTGCATGACTGGCGGCACATACGTCCCGCTCAGACCGTTGCCCGCGTCCACGACGACGCGCAGCTTGCGCTCGCCCATCGTGACTTTGCCCTGGATGACGGCCATATGGGTGTGAATCATATGGTAATCCTGGAGAAGCTCACCTGCGCCGGTGAGGAAGTCGTCGGCCTGGATCAGACGCAGCAGGTCCTGAATCTGCTCGTCGGCGAGCGCCAGCCGCCCGTAGGCCATCTTAATCCCGTTGTAGCGCGTGGTCAGATGGCTGCCGGTGATCATGATCCCGCCAGCGTTTTCCTGCGACGCCGAGGCGAAGTACACGGTCGGCGTCAGGACCGGGCCAATGTCCGTCACGCGCAGGCCAGTCGTCAGCAGGCCCTCGATCACAGCCTCCATCAATGGCGGCGTCGAGTCGCGGTTATCACCGCCGACAAAGACCTGCGTGATGCCCATCTGGCGCTGGACGTAGGTTCCGTAGGCTTGCCCCACCAGCCGCGCCAGCCCGGGCGTAAGCTGCGCGTCCGGGCCGGTCACAGTGCCGCGAATGTCATACTTGCGAAAGACTTCGGTCGGAACGTGCGCCATGCATTTCTCTCCTGACTGTAGGCTCATCGTAAAGTCTGCAAAAACGACCGGTCCGCAGCCCGGCCTGTGCCGGTTTAGCCCAGCAGTGGTGGGGTGCGCGGGGGCGGCGGCGTCTGGCCCGGCGGGATCGGCTGGTTGATCACCCAGCGAAAGCCGTCCGGGTCGCGCAGCGCAAACTCGCGCAGGCCGTACCACTGGTTCTGCGGCGCGCTCTCGGTCGTGATCTGACGTGCGAGCAGGCGCTGATAGGCGGCGTCCACATCTGCGACCTGGAGATAGAGCGTCGTGCGCGGCGCCCCCAACCCTGGTGACGCCGCGTCGGGAGCGATGTCAGCGCGCAGCAGCCACACCGCGCGTCCGTCGTGCGCCAGGCTGGCCCACTGCCGCCCCTCGTCGTCATGCAGCCCCTCGGCGTCTACCTCGAATCCTAGCTCGCGGTACCAGTAGATCGAGGCGTCCACGCTCTCGACGGCCAGCTCGGCGATGATCGGCTGCATAGATGGCATCCGGGCGCACTCCTTCGCTGCGCTGTGGAGATAGTACGCGGAGATTATACTCAACGTGGCAGATGTGCGGCCATATGTGCGCCGGGCGCAGGGCCTCAACAGCGCATCAACGGTCAGGCGCGGTTTGCCGGGTGATACTGCTCGTCGCCGGAACCGGTTCCGGCGGCCGGTGAAACGCCCAGGCCAGGAAGCGATCGACATCGTACTGGATCATCGGCCCGGTCAGGCCAACGATCAGGCTGTCCACACCGTGCCGGCCCCAGGGGATCCGCAGCAGAATGCTCCGCACGCCTGCGGCGCGCAGGTGGTTGAACAACTGCTCGGAGTGAACCGGCGGCACCAGCCGGTCACGCTGACCGTGAATGATCAGCGTCGGCGGCAGGCCGGGCCGCACGTAGCTGATCGGTGAGGCCTCGCGGTAACGCTCCGGAATCTCGCCCGGCAGCCCGCCCAGCAGCGCGGCGATCGCGCTGTCCGGCTCTGCGGGCCACAACATCAGGTCGGCTGGCGCGTAGCTGACCACGACTGCGCGCACGCTCTCGTCCGGCGCGCCGACACCATCGCTCTCACAGCCCGCTGGGAAGCGCGGATCATTGGCGGTGTACGCGGCCATCAGCGCCAGATGCCCGCCTGCCGAGCGCCCGATCAGCGCCACCTGCTGCGGATCGACGCCGTAGCGCGTGGCATGCTGCTTGACCCAGCGGATCGCGCACTTCACATCGGCCAGCGGCGCGGGCCACCCGCCCGAAGTCCGGTACTGCACGTCGAAGACAACGTAGCCTTGCGCGGCCAGCCAGCGATCATGCAAACCGAAGGCGTAGGTGCTCTTGTCACCGTGAAACCACGCGCCGCCATGCACCACTACCACCGCCGGGAGCGGCCCGTCGTGCTTCTCCGGCTGGTAGATGTCCACGCGCAGCGGGTGGCCGTCCGGCGCGGCGAACAGCACGTCGCGCGTCTCACGCACGCGGATGCGCAGCAGGTAGAGGATCGGACCCCACAGGTCGGTGCGGTGCGACTGCGCGAAGCGGCGGTGGACCGCTTCGGGAATCGTCCCCTGCCAGCCGAGGCCCAGCCCTTCGCGCATGGCGTCGGACATGGCGCGGTTCACCGCCTTGCGCCGGATCAGCGGGCGAACGCCCAGCGCCAGCCCGATCAGGCCCAGCAGCGCGCCGCGCAGCGACCGGGCGCGCAGCCCGCGCACAATCGCGCCGCCGCCGGTCACCATCCCCAGGCCGGGGTTTTCGGTGGCGACAAGCTGCGCCCAGCTCAGGCCGGAGCGCGGCAAGACGTGAAACGATGGCAGAATGCTCAGCAGGCCGAGAGCCGCCGATAGCGCGCCCAATAGCGTCGCCATGAGCTTGGGCATCGTCTGACTCCTTGTCGTCCGTGGTGTGACAGTTGCGTTTCGAACCCGTCTTTCCATGAGGCAATTGTCATGCCCATTATACCAACTTTGTCCCGCGCTAAACGATGCCGGAGGAAATGAGGGAGTGGATAAAATCAAGGGTACACGAAATCTCGGACATGAGCCGGATAGGCCGGGAACTGGCGTTTGAACATCTGACGGCGGTTCCAAGCAAAGACGAACAGCTTGATAGCCCGGCGTAGCG
>JADLHR010000024.1 GCA_020848665.1 Anaerolineae bacterium | reverse complement strand
TCCAGCGATGGCCTGCTGACCTTCTCCTATCCGGCAGGCTGGTCCGTTTTGGCCTTCAATGAGGAAGAAATGGGGCCGCCGTTCCCGCTTGTGGTTTTCTCGCCCTCCGAGGAAACCATTGACCGGCTCAACATGGAAGAAGACTTTCTCGAAGGCCAATATGCGATGGCCGTGGTGATTCTGCCAACTGCGATCATGTCACTGACAGGGGAGCCGCTCCCCGAGGAACCTACCCCCGGTGATTACGCAGGTGTGGCGGCCCAGATGTTTTTTGGCGCATTTGAGGAAGCTCCGGCTGAAGGCGCGGGGGAAATGGCCGAGCCAACCGAAGAAGCGACAAAGGAAGCTGAAGGTGAAATGGCTGAAGCCACCACCGAAGCCCCAACGGGTGGCCTCACAGTGGGCGAGCCGGAGGAAGTCGAATTGGGTGATATGCTCACGGGCGGCCTCGTGACTCTGTTAAGCGACACGGACGAAGGTGTTGTCGTCGCCCGCCAATTGGCAGATGACCTGATCGCTGTGACCCTGTCGGCCGCGTATCCCGGCGAGTTCACCGACGAACTGCGGCAGATGGCGCTGGACATCAATGCCAGCGTCGAATATACCGGCACGGCGGATGCGCTCATGGCTGCGATGATGGCCGCGCCGCAGGGCGAGGTTGAGTCGTCGGATGTGGACCCCGCGACGCTGGACGGCAACGCCCTGATCGACGAGCGCTGCACCGTTTGCCACACGCGCGAGCGCATCGACCAGCAGGACAAAGACGAAGCCGGCTGGACCGCGACTGTTGATCGGATGATTTCCTACGGCGCGGACCTGGACGAAGCCGAGCGCCAGGCCGTGATCAACTACCTGGTCGAGACGCATTAACCACTGCGCCGCTCCGTCTGGCACGCACGCCCCCGCCTGACGGGGGCGTTTTTTGTTGGCGCGAGCGCCGCCCGCGCTCAGGGTGTGATCGTGAAGTCTTCGAAGACAGCGGTCACACCGTCGCCAATCGGCGAACAGACCATCAGCCCCACGTCGAGCGCGGGCCGCTCGGTGAAGTATGCCTGCCGTACCAGGCTGTATGCCGCGCCATCCAGCGAGCAGGACACCTCGACCGTCACGCCGTCACGCACCACACGCAGCCAGAACTCCGGCGGGCTGCCCGCCAGCGGCAGAATCGACCAGTCCGAAAACCCGCGCGTCACGACAACACTGGCGTTCTGCTGCGCGTTGGCGAACTCCACGCCGCACTTGACCCAGTGCGCCTCGTCCACGCGCAGCATGATCCCCGCCTGGTCATACAGGTCGCGGTACCCGGCGCTGAATCGAACCGACGCGCTGAAGTTCCCGCTGACCGCCCGGTAATAGAAATGGCCGGTGTCGCGCACGCCGCCGTCATGCGTCACACGCCAGAAATCCGTCCGGGGCTTCGCGCGGATCGTAATCCGCCCGCCCTCGTCGGAAAACTCCGCCGGTTCGTTGAGCCACTGCATAGATACCCCCCTGTCACTGGATACGCTCAGCCACGCCCGGCGTCACGCGCCATTTCCTGGACCAGCGCACGAAAATGCGCGCCGCGCGCCGCAAAATCGACATACGCGTCGTACGACGTGCCGCCGGGGCTGAGCAGCACAACATCGCCCGGCCGGGCGATGTTGCGCGCCAGAGCGACCGCCTGCTCCAACGTCGCCGCCTCGCGCACTGCTTCAATCCGCGCGCCGTCCACTGCCGCCGCCTGCCGCAACAGCGCGGCGACCTGCGGACCGAACTCCCCGAACGTGATGACGGCGCGGCACGTCTCGGCGGCCAGCGCGACCAGCGGCTCCCACGGCAGGTTCTTGTCGCGCCCGCCCGCCAGCAGCACAATCGGCTCCTCAAAGCTGCGCAGCGCCGCGATCACGCGCTCCGGCGCGGTGGCGATGCTGTCGTTGACCCACGCCGTCCCGTCGATCACGGCGACTGGCTCCAGCCGGTGCTCGACGCCGGTGAAGTCCGCGATCGCGGCGCGCATCGCCTCAACCGGGACTCCGCCTGCCGCCGCAATAGCGCACGCCGCAAGCGTGTTCAGCGTATTGTGCGCGCCGCGCAGCCGGATCGCGTCCCGCCCGCAAATGTCAATCTCGCCGCCATCGAGCGCCAGCATCAACCGGTCGCCGTCCAGGTACGCGCCCGGCGCAACGCGCTCGCGCCGCGAGAAGAACGCCGCCCGTCCCGGCGCCTCGGCGCTCATAGCGCGTGCGATGGGGTCATCCCAGCCGAAGATCGCGGTGTCATCCGGGCGCTGGTGGCGGTAAATATTCGCTTTAGCGGCGCGATAGGCGTCCATCGTGCCGTGCCGGTCCAGATGGTTGGGCGTGACGTTCAGCACCGCGCCGACCGCCGGGCTGATCGTCATCAGCTCTAACTGGAAGCTGCTCAGCTCCATCACAACGATATCATCCGGCGCGATCTGCGGCAGGTGGTCGAGCAGCACATCCCCGATGTTGCCGCCCACGTGCGTCACCCGGCCTGACGCGCGCGCCATCGCGCCGGTCAGCGCGGTCGTGGTCGTCTTCCCGGCGCTGCCGGTGATGCCCAGCACCGGCGCGGGACAGCGTTCCAGAAACAACTGCGCGTCGTTCGCCACGCGGATGCCACGCCGCCGCGCTTCTTCGACAATCGGCAGCGTCGGCGGGACGCCTCCGCTCAGGCACAGCAGGTCGCAGCCGTCGAGCAGCGCCAGCGGATGCCCGCCCAGCGCGAACTCGACCGGCAAACCTGCCAGCGACGCGATCTCGGCGGCCAACGCCTCCGCGCTGCGGCTGTCGGACACCGTCACGCGCGCGCCGACGGTTGGCAGCCAGCGCGCCAGCGCCTTGCCCTGCCGCGCCATGCCGAGCACGACGACGCGCTTGTCCGCCAGCGGATCGG
>JADLHR010000023.1 GCA_020848665.1 Anaerolineae bacterium | reverse complement strand
CGCTCGGCTCGACCTATGATCTGTGGATCGCCGACGCCGACGCCAGCAACGCGCGAAAGGTGTTTCCTGGGCCGAACGATCCCGGCCAGGGCTTCCGCTCGCCTGACCCGGAAGACGGTATCGCGTGGAGTCCCACTGGCAGGCAGCTTGCCTTCATCTACCAGCGGAATCTGTGGATTTTCGACCTGGACACCGGCCTTGCGTCCGCGATCACGGGCGACGGGCAGGCGGCGCGACCCCGCTGGTCCGGCGTGCCATGATCCGCCGCTGGCTGGTCTTCTGGACCGGGCTGATCGTGGTCCTCGGCAGCGCGACCGGTGCGGTGGTGACGCTCGACCAGCAGGCTGTCGCGCTGCGCGGCTGGGTGGACGCGACGCGCACGCTCGACCTGCCGCTGCGCTTGCCGCTGGCCGGAGTCAACGTCGAGCTGACGCAGTACGATGATGCGGCGCTGGCGCGTGAGTTGGCGCGGATCGAGGAGGCGGGTTTCCACTGGGTGCGCCAGCCGGTCCGCTGGGATAAGATAGAGCCAGAACAGGGCGCCTTCGCCTGGGCGCAGTACGACCGGATCGTGGACGCGGTCGCCGAGCGTTCTGGGCTGGCGCTGGTGGCGGTGATCGACGGGACGCCGCGCTGGGCGCGCCATCCTCTGGCGCCGGATCACCCGTTTGCGCCGCCGGAGAGCGCCGGCGATTTCGCCGTTTTCGCCGGGACAGTAGCCGCGCGCTACGGCGCCACGATTGACTTCTACCAGGTCTGGGACGAGCCGAACCTCAAATCGCACTGGGGCGGGCTGGACCCGCGCCCGGCGCATTACATCGCTATGCTGCGCGGCGCGTACGACGCGATTCACGATGCCGATCCGCAGGCGCAGGTGATTGCAGCGGCGCTGGCGCCGACGGTCGAGACCGGGCCGGATAACCTGTCTGATGTGCTGTATCTGCGCGCGATGTACGAGCAGGGCGGGCAGGGTGCATTTGACGCGGCGGCAGGCAAGCCCTACGGCTACAACACCGGGCCGTACGATCGCCGCGTGGCGCATGATGTGCTCAACTTCTCACGGCTGATCCTGCTGCGTGAGGAGATGGTCCGGCGCGGCGATGGCACAAAACCGCTGTGGGGCAGCAACTTCGGCTGGAATCACCTGCCGGAAGGCTGGACCGGTCCGCCGTCAATCTGGGGGCAGGTTGGCGCCGCCGAGCGCGCGCAGTTCACCCGCGACGCCTTCCAGCGCGCTGGGCGCGAGTGGCCCTGGATCGGTGGTCTGATCGTGCAGCACTGGCAGCCGGACGCGCCGCCCGACGACCCCCAGCAGGGTTTCGCGATTGCACCTGTGATCGATGACTGGCGGGCGGGCGGTTCGCTGGCTGCCGTCGAGGGCCTGCCGCCGGGCCGGTACCCGGCTCAGAACGCGTACACCGAATACAGCGAAAACTGGCGCTTTAGTGAACTGGGCGCGGACGCCGTGATTCATGACCCCGCTGCGGTGACGCCTGACATGGAAAACCGGATCGCGGTGACGTTCGCCGGGACCGATTTCGCGATCGCGGCACGGCGCGACAATACCAGCGCATACCTGTTTGTCACGGTTGATGGCGCTCCGGCCAACGCGCTGCCGCGCCAGCCAGACGGTCAGACCTTTCTGCTGCTGACTTCGCCGGACCGCGCGCCGAGCCTGGAGCTGATCGCCGTTGCGCGTGGGCTGGTGGACG
This sequence comes from Anaerolineae bacterium, assembly GCA_020848665.1. Classification (GTDB taxonomy): domain Bacteria; phylum Chloroflexota; class Anaerolineae; order Aggregatilineales; family Aggregatilineaceae; genus DYGX01. Next base: position 876 of record JADLHR010000023.1, on the reverse strand, counting down.
GCGTTCATACCGCCGAGATCGTTCACCGCCCGTTCAACGGCGACGATCGCTGGCCGATTGCGGGCTACGCGGTGGCACGCCCAGCGGACGCTGGCCGCTACCAGATCGCGCTGGCGGCTTGCGCGGTGCTCGGCGCGCTTGGCGTCGCGGGGATGATCGGGGCAGGGCGGCGCCTGCCCTGGCGCGCGCTACGCTGGCCCTCGCCGGAAGCGATCCGGCACATGATCGAATGGCTGATCAGTCTACTGGCGTCGCTGCTGGTCCTGGCCGGGGCGCTGCTGACCTGGGGCGAGCCGCTGGCCGGGCTGCTGCGCCGCGACCCCCCTGCGCTGGCGCTGACGATCCTGACCGCCGGGGTTGCGTCGCTGTCGCCGGTGGCGCTGATCACGCTGGCAGCACTGATCGCGCTGTTTGTGCTGATCTACAACCGGCCGGTTCTGGGCCTGATGCTGATTATCTTCTGGTCAGCGTTTTTCCTCTCAACGCTTGACCTGCTGTTCCGCGTGTTTGCGACGGTGGAAGTCTATCTCGTGCTGACCGCCGCGGCGCTGGCGCTACGCGGGCTGGTCGATAGCGCACGGCGCTATCGCAGCGGAGCGCGCTCGATCTCGTGGCGCTGGCCCCGGCTGACAATGCTTGATTGGCTGGCGCTGGCGTGGGTGGGGCTGGGCATTCTGTCGCTGAGCTGGGCGCGCTATTTTTCCCCCGCACTGCACGAATTGCGCGTGGTTATTATTGACCCGGTGTTGTTTTACGCGCTGATCCGCCTGATGCGGATCGAACGGCGCGACCTGGCGTGGCTGGCGGATACGCTGGTCTTCAGTGGAATGGCTATCGCGGCGGTTGGGCTGGTATGGTTTGTCAGCGGGCAGGGCG